>JBOFFB010000697.1:0-6499 GCA_051648385.1 Allobosea sp. | reverse complement strand
CGGGCAGGAGAGGCGGGCCGTGGCTTCTCTGTCGTCGCGTCCGAGGTCAAGCAATTGGCCGAGCAGTCCGGGCGAGCGAGCCAGGAGATCGGCGCGCAGCTCCAGTCGATCCAGAATGCGGCAAAGGGGGTCGTGGGTGCTGTCGTCGAGATCGTCGCCGATGTGCAGATGGTTGCGCAGCGGATCACGACGATTGCTGCCGCTTCCAGTCAGCAGGCGGCGGCATCAGAGCATGTCAATCATGACCTCGAGGCGTTTGTGAAGGTCGCTGAAGAGACTGCCGATGCGTCGCGCTGGGTAAACAAGGCGGCCTGCGACGTCGAAGAGGTCTCGCACGGCCTGCGCAGCAGCATCGCTGCCGCCCGTGGGCTGGCGGCGTGATCAGCCAACCTGATCAGCCGACCACTTGCAGGTCCGCCGCAAATCTCTTCCAGTTTTTGACATAGCCCGCCGCGCTGGCTGTCAGGCTTGCTGCAGCGGCATCATCCAGTATGCGGATTGCGCGGGCGGGAACGCCTACGATCAGCGAATTGTCAGGAAACTCCTTGCCCTCGGTGACGAGCGCGCCTGCACCCACGAGACAGTTTCTTCCGATTTTCGCTCCGTTGAGGATGGTTGCGCCCATGCCGACCAGCGAGTTGTCACCAATGGTGCAGCCATGCAGGATGGCATGGTGGCCAATGGTGCAGTCGCTGCCGATTGTCAGCGGAAAGCCGATATCGGTGTGCAGCGTGCATCCTTCCTGGATGTTCGAGCGCATGCCGACGGAAATCAGCTCGTTGTCACCGCGCAAGGTCGCACCGAACCAGATGCCGACATCGACGGCCAACGCCACCTTGCCAATCACGTTCGCGTCTGGCGCCACCCAGTATCGGCCAGCGTCGGGCAGAGCAGGCGTGTCGCTCCCTAGTGCATAGATCGGCATGGGCAGGCTCCTGAAGAAGATGTTCAAGCGGGCAGGGGGCTGACCGCTCCTAGAAAATCGCTGATCGCGGCAATGAAGTCATCATTGCTGTCACCGGCCACCATGTGGCGTGCCTTGGCGACATCGATGCTGGTCATCTTTGGGGCTGCCGCCAAAAATTCCTGCGCGGCTTCGTCTGTCACCAGTTCACTGAACGCACCGCGAAGCAGAAGGCCGGGAATGCTGAGCGCCGCTGCCTGGCGCATCAGACGCTCGCGCGTTGCGTCCCAATCGTGGTTGACCGAGCGCGGGCCATCGAGAAAGCGCGGGTCCCAGTGCCAGCGCCAGCGGCCATCGGGATCGTGACGAAGATTGCGCCTGAGCCCGTCCAGCGATTTCGGGCGCGGGCGGTGGGGCAGGTAGGCTGCCACCGCATCGGCGGCCTCTTCCACCGAGGCAAAGCCTTCAACTGCATTGGCGCGCATGAAGCCCTGGATGGTGTCGACACCGGCAGGGTTCATCGCAGGGACAATGTCGACCATGCAAAGGCCTGAGAAGGCCGGGTCAGCCGGATTGTCCAGTGCCAGCAGGCTGGCAATTCCACCAAGCGACGCGCCGATGGCAACGGGTTTGAGGCCTGTGTCGCTTGCGATCTGGCGGGCCACCACGTTGGCGTCTGCCGCATAGTCGGAGAAGGCGTAGGCACCATCTTTGGCCCAGCTGCTCGCGCCGTGGCCGCGTTGGTCGAGCGCGATGATGCGCCAGCTGGCCCCCAGTGCCAGCCCGGTCTTGCGCCAGGCATGCCGCGTTTGCCCGCCGCCATGCAGTAGAAGCGCGCTGCTCGGTGCATCACCATAGATCGTCGCAACCAGACGCACGCCATCTGCACCAGAATATGTGTGCTGATGGCTGGCAGGCCGGTTCAGGACAATGTTGTCAGGCATGGGTTTATGTCTTCATGCACGGTGCTGAAGGAAGGCAATGACGCCTTCCTTGTGGGTGCGGTCACCAACTGCAAGATTGTGATCGCGACCGACAATATCCAACACTTCACCTTGCGGCAGCAATGCGGCAAGAGGCGCGGCGGTCCCGGCAATGTGATCAATCGTTCCGACGGACACCAGCACTGGCATCGCAATCGAGCGTACCGCTGCCTCCGTGAGTGTCTGGCGCGAGCCACGTATGCAGGCAGCCATGGCTTGCAGATCACTGCCTGTCGCCTCGGCAAATGCGCGGAACATGCGCTGTGTCGGATCGGTGAGATCGGCCAGGGATGGCACCTCCATGGCGTCGGCAATACCGGGCGGCAGGCCGACACCGTCGATGAGCTTGATGCCAAGCCCGCCCAGCAGTGCGGAGCGCAGGCGTGACGGGTGTGCCAGTGCCAGGTGCGCCGTGATGCGTGCACCCATCGAATAGCCCATCACGTCGGCGCGAGCGATGGCGAGGTGGTCCATCAGGTTTGCAACGTCGTCTGCCATGATGTTGGCGTGGTATGCGGCGGGGTCATGCAGCCGTTCGCTCTGGCCATGGCCGCGATTGTCGAGAGCGATGACGCGGCGGCCATCGCGCGTCAGCGTCCTGACCCAGCTCGTATTGACCCAGTTGACCGCGTGGTTGGAAGCAAAGCCATGAACCAGCACGATGGGTTCGCCGCGATCCCCGTCAACCGGAGCAAGATCGACATATGCGATCCTGACGCCACCTGAGATGAAACTGTCCATGCTGGCTTTGTCCGGGCTCAGCTTGTGCGGCTCTTTGCGGGCGCAGCCTTCAACGCCGCCACCCGCCGAGAGGCCCGGCGCACGCGCGTCTTCACCACCGGCTGATGTTCTTTTTCGATGGTGCGGCCCTCGCGCTCGACCTTGCGCATCACCCGCAGGAAATTGGCGCCCGCAATGCGCGAGAGGATGTGTTCTCCGTGACCGCGCCGGATCAACTCGGCGAAAAGCGACGGATAGACCGACGCATCTTCAAGCCCTACGGGCTGGTGCCCACCGTAAAAATCACCACCGATTCCAACATGGTCGGGGCCGGCGAGTTTCAGCAGATATTCGACATGCTCGCAGAACTGGGCCAGCGTCGCGGGGGGAAGCGGGCCAAACTCCGGTGGATCGTCAAGTGCTGCAATCAATGCCGGATCAGCCTTCGGCCAGTGGGCAAGTTTGGCCTTTTCGATCCGCCGCCAGAGTTCGGGGTTGATGAACGGAGGCACGAACGTCGCCATGATGATGCCGCCGGACTCTGCCACGGCCTTTATCAGTTCATCGCTGGCATTGCGCGGGTGAGGGCAAAGGGCGTGGGCATTGGAGTGTGACAGCACGATGGGCGCTCGGCTTGTCTTGACCACGGCCAACGCCGCTCCGTTCGAGGCATGCGAGGCGTCTATGATGATGCCGAGACGGTTGAGTTCTGCGACCATCTCATGGCCAAAGTTCGAAAGGCCGCCAGCTTTTGGCTTGTCGGTGGACGAGTCGACCCAAGGCAGCGAGCCGTTGTGGCAGAGCGTGACGAGGCGCACGCCAAGGTGATGCCATGCTCGGATCGGGGCAAGAGAGCCCTCACAGCCAACCGTGCCTTCGACCGAGATGAGCGAGCCGATCTTGCCTTTGCGCTTGGCGGCGGAAATGTCGGTTGCGCGTCGGATGGGCATGAACACATCCGCATGCATGGCCTCCATGCGGCGAATGAGATCGATCTGTTCGAGTGTCACCGTCGCAGGGTTGGCGATTTCGCTGGGCAGGAAGGCCGCCATCACCTGCACATTGACCATGCCGGCCTTAAGGCGCGGAATATCGGTGTCGGTTTCGGGATGGACCTTGGTCAGGTCATAGGCCTTGAGGTCCCCGCCCGATGCCTTGCGGACAACCCATGGCAGATCGTTGTGGCCATCTATCAGCGGGGCCTTGCGCAGCATTTCGACAGCGCGCTTGTGGGCTGCGTCCTTGCGTCCGATTTCACGCGCCAGACCCATTGTACGCCTCCTCAGGCCACCGCCGAACGTGCGCTGTCCAGGACCAGCGCAGCGGCATCATAGTCACGTCGCCTGTTGGCTTGGCGGAAAACCGCCTCGTCATCAGCACCCCAGACACTGGATTGGTAATCCTCATCGACATGGGCGGCAAGCCATGCTGCATCAGCAGATAGTCGGCCCTGTGCAAGTGCGAGCGCGATGATTGCGGAGCCAGTCAGCGTGGTCACTGCGCTCAGCGCAGCCAGTGCCAGTGGACGCGTGATTTGAGCGACTGCGTCGGCAACGGCGTGCGCAACGTCGGGTGGTTGGCTGACATGCACGATACCGCTGGCGAGCAGTAGTGGAGCATCAAGCTGCGCCTTGGCCCACGCCACTAGCGGATTCCACTCGGTGGCCTGCAACGCGGCAAGTTCCTGCGGCGTTTCGGCGCGGTAGCAGATCAAATCCGATGCGGCATAGCGCACGATCTCGGCACGGACGGCGTCAGCCTCGCGGGCCACGCCGTCAAGCGCGGCATTGACCAGTCTTGTCAGCGGCATCGTGGCGGGGTCGATGACATCGGCTTGTGCGCTCCACTCGTGCATCATCGCTGTGGCGACAACCGTGTCATCCACGACCAGCATGCTGCGCGCGGGCGTGCGGGCTGTCTTCCCGTCAAGTTGAAGTGCAAGCCCCGTTTCGGTGACGAGCAGAGACACCAGCTTGTAGAACCGTCTGGGCAAGGTATTGCGCAGGCCGCTCTGAGCAGACTTCATCGGGTCGCGCGGCTCGTGCGCATCGCGCCCGCCAAACAGGGAGAGGAACTCATCGGTCGACATGACGTTGTGCTAGCATCTCGGCGGCGTCACGTCAGCGCCAAAGATGACGGAAACGTCATGCTTCGGACACTGCGTGGAGAGAGGCTGACGTCTAGTTTGTGGTCATCGAGACCTGAAGCTGTTCCACAACCGGAGAATTCACACGTCATGAAACGCCTTGTCATTGTTGCCGCTGCCTCGCTTGTGCTGTTCGGCGTCGCTGCCTATGCCCAGACCAGTCCTGCGCCGCAACCGAACGCAGGATCGCAAGTTGGGCAACGGCCGCTCGACCACGTGGAGCGCCGCGCTGTCCGCATGCAGGAGCGTGCCAACCGCCGCCTGGAAAAACTCAAGACCGAGTTGAATCTCACTCCTGCACAAGAACCACTGTGGGCAACCGTGCGCGATCACCTCACCAAGCTTCAGATCGAGCGCCGCGAGTTCATGCTTGGCAATCGCCAGCGCTTGACGAATGCGGAATTGCCTGACCGGCTGGACCTGATGTCGGAGCGGGCGGCAAAGGGTGCCGCCAACATGCGCGAGCTTTCTGCCGCCGTGAAACCGCTCTGGGCCACGCTTGATGCCGCGCAGAAGGAAACCGTAAGCAAGAACTTGCCGGGTAGGGGTGGCCGCGGCGAAGGACGTGGCCATGGCCAAGGACGAGGGTATGGCGAAGGCGGTGGCGAGCGGCGCAACTGATGTATCCCGGCAGGCGCCTCCAAACAAAAAAAGCCGCCCCTCGGGGCGGCTTTCGTGTTTCTGGCCGATGTTGTCAGCGTGAGTAGAATTCGACCACGAGGTTTGGTTCCATCTGCACCGGATAAGGAACATCGGTGAGGGTGGGGACGCGTGACATCTTGGTGGTCATCTTGGTGTGGTCGGTTTCAAGGTAGTCTGGAACGTCGCGCTCGGCGAGGCCGATGGCTTCGAGCACCAGGATCATCTGCTTGGATGCATCCTTGACGGCGATGACGTCGCCCGGTTTCACGGCGTAGCTCGGGATGTTGACCTTGCGCCCATTGACCGTGACATGGCCGTGGTTGACGAACTGGCGGGCCGCGAACACGGTCGGCACGAACTTCGCGCGGTAGACCACGGCGTCCAGACGGCACTCCAGCAGACCGACGAGGTTTTCGCCTGAGTCGCCCTTCATGCGGACGGCTTCGGCGTAATAACCCCGGAACTGGCGCTCCGAAATCGAGCCGTAGTAGCCCTTCAGTTTCTGCTTGGCGCGCAGCTGCGTGCCGAAGTCGGACATCTTGCCCTTGCGGCGCTGGCCGTGCTGGCCGGGGCCGTATTCACGCCTGTTCACCGGGGATTTCGGACGTCCCCAGATGTTCTGGCCCATGCGGCGGTCGAGTTTGTATTTGGCGGCGTGTCGCTTTGACATGTTTCGCGTGTCCTCTTGGATGCGAGTTTTGAGGACCGCGCCCTCCTGTTCCATGCCAAAAACCGAAGCCCTTGGCAGGCGACAGAACCGCACTGATATTCAGTGGGTTCACGGGTGCGGAAAAAGCCACGCGGCCCATTGCTGAGCCGCGCGACGGGCTGCTTAAAGCCATGAACGCCGGGCAATGTCAACGCGAAACTGGCTAACGGCCCGTCAGATTGCCGCCAGTGGATCATCCAATACACGCTCGAAACCGAAATTGACGAGCATCGGAGCAAGTCCAGCCGTGGGTGTACCTGCGGTGAAGCCGATCGCGGCATCACCTTCGGTGCTGTCCGCAGGCGCGGCTCCGAGCAGGTGCGTCACGCGCCGGGCGATGGCGGGGGCGGGGTCGATCCACTTAACCGGCCAAGGTGCCAGTGCTTGCAGCTTTG
>JBOFFB010000696.1:0-3219 GCA_051648385.1 Allobosea sp. | reverse complement strand
CCCAACTTGTTGTCATGAGCGTGCCCCCAGCCAGTCAGCCAGAGTTTGGCGTTGTTCGGCACTCATGTGCAAGCCCAACTTGGAACGACGCCAGAGGATGTCTTCGGCGCTGATGGCCCATTCATTCGTCATCAGATGCTGCACCTCGGCTTCGCTGAGGCCGCTGCCAAAGTCGGTGCCTAACTCGTCGCGGCTCTGCGCCTTGCCGAGAATGGTCTTGGCCTCGAGACCGTACGCACGCGCCATGCGCAGCGCCTCACGCGGGCTCAGAAACGGATGCGCGGCGGAAAGTTCCACCGCCAGCGCCTCGGTTCCACCTCGCTGATAGCCGCCGCCCGGCAAAGGTTCGTTTGCCGTCCAGCCAGCCTTTGCAGAGCTGCCCTTTGGCAGATGCTTCTGCAATCGCTCAAGCGCTTCCTCGGACAGGCGGCGATAGGTCGTGATCTTACCGCCGAAGATCGAGAGCAATGGCGCTTCGCCGTCATGTGCCTCCGTTTCAAAGACATAGTCTCGCGTCGCCGCCTTGGCTTCGCTGGCACCATCATCATAGAGCGGGCGCACGCCGGAATAGGTCCAGACCACATTGTCTGCCACGATCGGCTTGGCAAAGTATTCAGACGCCGCCGCACAGAGATAGCTGATCTCATCCGGTGTGATCGCCACCTTACCAGGGTCGCCCTGATAGTCCTGATCGGTGGTGCCGATCAGAGTGAAATCCTGCTCGTAGGGAATGGCGAAGATAATCCGGCCATCAGCATTCTGGAAGATGTAGGCCCGGTCATGCTCGTACAGCTTGCGCACGACAATGTGCGAACCCTGCACCTGTCTGACCCGCGCCTTGGAGTTCGACCGCAACGCACCGGACAGCACATCCGCCACCCACGGACCGGCAGCATTCACCAGCGCCCGAGCCTTGATCTCGTGCCGGTCACCACTGGCCATGCTCTCGATTGTGATGCTCCAGAGACCATCCTCGCGCAGCGCCGAAACGACCTTGGCTCTCGTCTCGATGACCGCCCCGCGCTCGGCAGCATCGCGTGCGTTGAGCGCCACCAGACGCGCGTCATCCACCCAGCAATCGGAGTACTCGAAGCCGCGCATGAACAGGCCCGGCTTCAGCGGTTGGCCAGCAGCATGGCTGGTCAGGTCGATCGTGGTGGTGGTCGGCAATAGTTTGCGCCCGCCGATGTGGTCATAGAGGAACAACCCGAGCCTGAGCAGCCATGCGGGCCTCAGCCCTTTGTGGTGCGGCAGCACGAACCTCAGCGGGCGTATGATATGCGGCGCAATGGCCCAGAGCCGTTCACGCTCGATGAGAGCCTCGCGCACCAGTCGGAACTCGTAGTATTCGAGATAGCGCAAGCCGCCGTGGATCAGCTTCGTCGACCATGACGATGTGCCGCTGGCAAGATCGTTCATCTCGCTGAGATGCACCTTGATACCGCGTCCCGCTGCATCACGCGCAATGCCGCAGCCATTGATGCCACCGCCGATGATGGCAAGGTCGTAGATCTCGGTCATGTCAGCCTTCGCGGGAACCCGATGACAGTCATGACCCCGAAATCGCTGCGCGGCAACCACCTCAGGCCAGTTGAAATGCACGGCGTGGCGCTCTAATGTTCACATATGAACAACAAGAGCCCCGACAAAGCGGGCTCAGAAGGAGGACACCATGAAGACATTGATTTTCGCAGCCGCCGCACTCGCGCTGGGCGCCAGCCCTGCCCTCGCCGACCCGTCCGGAACCTGGCTACGTGAAAATGGCGAGTCGCGTATCCGCGTTGCCAAGTGCGGCGATGCACTTTGCGGCACCGTGTCGTGGTTGAAAGACCCGGCAACGGCCAAGTCCAAAATCGGCCAGCGCGTGATTTTCGACATGAAGCCCAACGGCGCGAACGCGTGGGCGGGACAAGCCTTCAATCCCGAAGACGGCAAGAACTACACCGGCAAGATGAGCCTCTCCGGATCGACACTCACGACGGCAGGCTGCGTGGCAGGCGGCTTCATCTGCCGTTCTGTAAGCTGGTCACGCGTGAACTGATCATCGTCTGAACCAGGATCGAGGAGCCGCCTGGTCGGCGGCTCCTTTTGTTTGAAAGTTCGATCCTCAAACCTTCGCAGTCTGTCCGAACAGCACTGCCCTGACAGCGGGGTCCTGCATGTTCGAGGTGTTGCGCAACTCGCCCGCGACGGCGAGGCCGCGCTCGACGGCAGGGCGCGCCATCAGCGTCTCCAACCAACGCTTCACGTGCGGAAAATCCTCGATATTCTGGCTTTGCCGATCCCAGAGTTTGGCCCAACCAACCATGGCCATGTCGGCAATCGAGTAGGCCCCGGCCACGAACTCGCGATCAGCAAGCCGCTTGTTGAGCACGCCGTAAAGCCGGTTTGTTTCCTTGATATAGCGCTCGATGGCATAGGGCAGCTTTTCAGGCGCGTAGATGTTGAAATGGTGGTTCTGGCCAAGCATCGGACCGAACCCGCCCATCTGCCACATCAACCATTGCTCGACCTCGACGCGGCCACGCTCATCGGTGGGATAGAACTGGCCTGTCTTGCGGCCAAGGTACTGCAGGATCGCGCCGGACTCGAACACGGAAATCGGCTTTCCGTCAGGCCCGTCCGGATCGATGATCGCCGGCATGCGGTTGTTGGGCGAGAACGCCAGGAATTCCGGCTTGAATTGATCACCCGTCGAGATATTCACCGGGATGACATTGTAGGGCAGACCCATCTCTTCGAGCGCAATAGAGATTTTCCAGCCATTGGGCGTTGGCCAGTAGTACAGATCGATGGGGTGGGATGGGGTGGCAGCCATGGCAATCTCCGGTCATTTCATTTCTATTGAGGTCTGGAGCTAAGTACTGCATGCGACAATTGCGACGTCGTTCTGCAATCGGAAGCCATGAAAACAGCACAATCAGTTCAGTTGCAGTTCACATCCATGCGATTAATCCTGCCGAATGTGGTAACTCACCACGAGCGGTCGCCGGGCTTGGGGCCGCCAATTCCTCGGGAAGGAACTCTCATGTCGATCCGTATCGCAGCTGCGCTGGCAGCGCTGGCTTTCACCGTCACGGGCGCAGTCGCGCAGACCGCCGCGCCAACCAATCCGTTGCAGCCCCGCGTCGTGCGTCCAGCTCCGGCACCCGCACAGGCAGCCCCGGCAGCCACAGCGCCTGCACAGGCCGCACCCGCCAAGCCAGCCCGCCAGCGCTC
>JBOFFB010000695.1:0-5001 GCA_051648385.1 Allobosea sp. | reverse complement strand
AACTGAGAGGGCGCGTCATGCCGATCGAGCACAGAACCGTGGGTGTGGTGGTTGAGCGCCGCGAGCTTGACAGCCCCTGGGCCGACCATGCCTGGGCCCCCGTCGCCGTGTTGCCCGATGCACCCGATGTGCCAGCCTGGACCTCGCTCGGCAAGGCGGGACAATCCGAGCGCTTTTATGCCGGCCCTGCCTCATTGAGCCTCTATTCGTCGGATACCGCACAACTGATCGAGAACTTTGTGCCGGGGGCCGGCAAGCTTTGGGTCAGTGTACGGCCTACCGGTATCGAGCCGCCGCTCGAAGTGGTCGGTGTGACGGCCGATCCATCAGAGGGTGAGGGGTTTCTTGAAGGCATCGGCGATGTCGTGGAGGTTGTGCCGATGCCTGAGATCATCGCCGATCAGGTGCTGGCTTTCTATCGCGCGCACCATGTCGAGCGACCTTTCATCAAGCGCAAGCGCGACCGTGCCGGTCAGGATGCTTTTGCCCGTGCGCCTGGCCAGTCAGACCGCGTGCTCAGAACCGAGGGCGGGCGCGCGATCGGCGAGGTGAATGACGAATGACAACTCCAGATGACGCAGACGACAAGCAAGATGGCTTCCTCGGGCGCTGGTCGCGCAGGAAGTTAAGTCCGCAACTCGATGCTGGGCCGAAACCCGAAGAGGAAGCCGCCGCCTTGCCGACGGCTGCCGAGCCCGACACCCGCCCGCGTGACCCTGAAACAGGGGAGTTGATCGACGAGGACATCGTCAGCCGTCTTCCGCATGTCGAAGACTTGAAAGCGGGAGGCGATCTCTCCGCCTTCATGCAGAAGGGCGTGCCCGAGGCGCTGCGCCGCGAGGCACTGCGCACCATGTGGCTCAACGATCCGATGATCCGCAACTATGTCAGCCCCGCGCTGGACTATGCCTACGATTACAATATCCCGGGTGGTGCTCCAGGCTATGGTCCGTTGACGGAGTCGGACATGGCAAATGCGCGCGAATTTCTGGCTGATATTTTCAGCACGCCTCAGAAACAGCCTGATGATGCCACGTATGCCCACAATCCAGGCAATTGCGACAATGTGTCACACTCTCATGCGACAGTGGAACCGAACGCCATTCGCCGGTCTGATGGTGCACTGCAAAATGCAGCGGAATCTGACGTAGCGGCAGATTTTGCGAATGCCGTCCGTGAACCTGCGGACTTCACACAAACGCCACAATCCGCCGAAGTTGCCATTGTGCAACGCAACATGACTGATCCATCAGACGCCCCGACAACAGCGCCAAAGCGGCGGCGAGGCGGTGGCGCGGCACCGATGTAGGTGACTTACTGCGACCTTCTGCGACTTTGGAACAGTTGCAATCTGAAGCGATAAGCGTTCCTTATCTCCGCGAATAGCAACGCGGCGCAAAGACCGCTTGTGCTAAAAAACCGAGGAATGACCTGCGTGAGGGATTCTGGACTGGACAGGGCAATCGAGGCTGCCGGGGGCGTGCGTGCGCTTGCCCGCTCGCTCGGTATTTCGCAGCCAGCCATTTCAGCCTGGAAGCGTGTTCCGTCGGACCGTGTTGTTGCCATCGAAGGCGCAACGGGTGTTCCGCGCGCTCAGTTGCGTCCTGACCTTTATGATGCTGCGGCTGCACCTCACGACATCGCGCCCGAAGATGCTGCGCGCGCTGATGAATATGCGCTGATGGGAGCTTTGCTCTGGCGGGCGCCGACTGCAGAGACGCTTGCTTTGCTGGCAGGCCTCAAGGGTGATGCTTCGGAGCTGGGTGCCGCCCACCATCTTTTGGCCGAGACTGCGCGCAGTGCGGACCCGGAGGCGGTGCAACGAGAATATTTCGACTTGTTCGTGGGTGTGGGTCGCGGAGAAATCCTGCCCTATGCGTCGTATTATCGGACCGGCTTCCTGCATGAGCGCCCGCTCGCCGACGTGCGCCGCGACATGGAAATCCTGGGTCTTGCGCGCGAAATCCGCGTAGGCGAACCCGAAGACCATGCCGCCATCCTGTTCGACGTGATGCGCGGCTTGATCATGGGTGAGTTTGCTGCGGACGGCATCGATGATGGCGTGTTCTTCAGCCGTCACATCAAGCCCTTTGCCTCGCGCCTGTTCGTCGATCTGGAGATGACCCAGACCTCGGCGCTGTATCGCTGCGTTGGCGCGGTTGGCCGGGTGTTCATGGATATCGAGGCTGGTGCCATGGCGCTGGCAGCATGAGTTTGAGATGTTTGAGGAGGACAGTTTGATGTCTGAGAAAAAGAACAAAGAAGCGCTTGCGAAAGCCGCAATTGACCGCCGTGGCTTCATGAAGGTTGCGTCGCTCGGCGGTGTGGCCGCTGCGGCGTCTGTCGCGCCGGGTATGGTCACGCCTGCCGCCGCCTATGATCCCGGCAAGGAAGAAACAAAGGCGCGTTATCGGGAAACCGATCACGTCAAGGCCTTCTACCGCACCAACGGCTACTGAGGAGCACGCACATGCTGATCAAGCGCAAAACTGCTGACGCTTCGCGCGGTCGTCTTCAAGCCGCACTCGGCGGCCTTTCCTCCGGCGTGATGGACCGTCGCTCGTTCCTTCGCCGTTCGGGCCTCGTCGCCGGTGGCCTTGCTGTCGCTGGAACTATCCAGATCGGTGCTGTCCGCAAGGCGGAAGCCGCAGGTTTCGGCCCTGCCACCGGCACCAAGGTCGTCAAGAACATCTGCACCCACTGCTCGGTCGGCTGTACGGTCAAGGCCGAAGTCGCCAACGGCGTATGGGTTGGCCAGGAACCAGCCTGGGAAAGCCCGATCAACCGTGGCACCCATTGCGCCAAGGGCGCGGCGGTCCGCGAACTGGTCCATGGCGACCGTCGCATCAAGTACCCGATGAAGCTGGTCGACGGCCAGTGGACCCGCATCAGCTGGGAACAGGCGATCGGCGAAATCGGCGACAAGATGCTCGAAATCCGCGCCAAGTCTGGTGCTGACTCGGCCTACATCCTTGGCTCCGCCAAGTTTTCGAACGAAGGCGCCTATCTGCTGCGCAAGTTCGCCGCCTTCTGGGGCACCAATAACGTCGACCACCAGGCCCGCATCTGCCACTCCACCACGGTGGCGGGCGTTGCGAACACCTGGGGCTACGGCGCCATGACGAATTCGTACAACGACATTCGCAACTCCAAGACCGTGATCTTCATGGGCTCGAACGCCGCCGAGGCGCACCCCGTCTCCATGCAGCACATCCTGGCCGGCAAGGAAATCAACCGCGCCAACGTCATCGTCTTCGACCCACGCATGACCCGCACGGCCGCCCATGCCACCGATTATGTCCGTTTTCGCTCCGGCACCGACATCGCCGTGATCTGGGGCATGATGTGGCACATCTTCAAGAATGGTTGGGAAGACAAGGAGTTCATCGCCCAGCGCGTCTACGGCATGGCCGACGCTCTGAAAGAGATCGAAAAGTACGATCCGAAGACTGTCGAGGATATCACCGGCATTCCCGAGGCGCAGCTCAAGCGGGTCGCCGAAACCTTTGCCAAGGTCAAGCCCGCCACCTTCATCTGGTGCATGGGCGTGACGCAGCACACGGTCGGCACCGCCAACGTCCGCGCCATCTGCACACTGCTTCTGGCCACCGGCAACGTCGGCGGCATGGGCAATGGCGCCAACATCTTCCGGGGTCACTGCAACGTGCAGGGCGCGACGGACATGGGCCTCGATGTCGGCAACCTGCCGCTCTATTATGGGCTGGTCGAAGGAGCCTGGCGTCATTGGGGCCGCGTCTGGGATGTCCCCTACGATTATCTCCAGAGCCGCTTCGACGAGGTTCCGGCCAAGGGAGGCCGTGCCGCACGCAACCGCAAGGCCAACATGGAAACATCGGGCCACACCTCGACCCGCTGGTTCGATGCAGCCACGATGCCGACCGAGCAGGTCGACCAGAAGGACAACCTGAAGGCGATGATCGTCTTCGGCCATGGCGCCAACACGATCCCGCGCATTCCGGAGTCGATCAAGGCTCTGGAAAATCTCGACCTTCTGGTCGTTGCCGATCCGCACCCGACCAATTTCGTTTCGTTGGCCAAGCGCAAGAACGGCACGTATCTGCTGCCGATCTGCACCCAGTTCGAGTGTGACGGTTCCCGCACCTGTTCGAACCGCTCGATCCAGTGGGGCGAGAAGGTTGTCGAACCGATCTTCGAATCGGCCAACGACTATTGGGTCATCTACAAGCTGGCCCAGAAGCTCGGCTTCGCCACGGAAATGTTCAAGAACATCACGATGATCAAGGGCAAGTTCGGCGACGAGCCTCAGGCCGAGTCGCTGCTGCGCGAGATAAACCGCGGGGGCTGGTCAACCGGCTACACCGGCCAGTCACCCGAGCGCCTCAAGCTGCACATGGCCAACCAGGACAAGTTCGATCTGGTGACGCTGCGCGGCGCGAAGGGCACCCCGGTCGAGAATGACTTCTACGGTCTGCCATGGCCATGCTGGGGCACACCGGAGCAGAAGCATCCCGGCACGCACGTGCTCTACGACACATCGCTTGAGCCGAACAATGGCGGCGGCGCATTCCGCCCTCGTTTCGGCATCACCCGCGAGGAAACAAAGGCCGATGGCACCAAGGTCAACGTCACGTTGCTGGCGGAAGGCTCATGGCCCAAGGGTTCCGAGATCAAGGACGGCTATCCTGAATTCACCATGGGCATGCTCAAGCGCCTGGGTTGGGACAAGGACCTGACGCCGGCGGAGGCTGCCACCATCAACTGGATCGGCGGCAATGCGGTCGACAATGTGAGTTGGGCTGTCGATCTCTCTGGTGGCATCCAGCGTGTCGCACTTGCTCATGGCTGCGTGCCCTTCGGCAACGGCAAGGCCCGTGCCAACGCATGGAACCTGCCTGACCCGATCCCGACCCACCGCGAGCCGATCTACACCCCGCGCGTCGATCTGGTCGCCAAGTGGCCTGCCCGTCCCGATGAGCGCACCCTGCGCATCCCGAACCTGCATACAACCTTCCAGAAGGC
>JBOFFB010000694.1:0-1561 GCA_051648385.1 Allobosea sp. | reverse complement strand
TTCACTACTCCCCCGGTGAACGACAGCTTCCGACCCCGTTGCGGACATCGATGCATCGCTGCAAATGCACCGCAAGCAGAAATTCACAGCCAAGGTTTGGAGGGCGATCGCGCCTTTTTGAAGACACAATGCCCTTTGTTGGGAATTATCCTTTTTCGAGTGCCTCAGCTATGAGCTGCTGCCTGTTTTCGTGGACACCGAGTTAAGGTGTTTTATGGAACTGGAGGGTATGCATGCAACGACGCAAGTTCAGCCGCGAGTTCAAGCTCGAGGCGGTAAGGCTGGTCAGGGATCGCGGCGTGTCGATGGCGCAGGCGGCACGAGATCTGGATCTTCACATCAACGTTTTGCGCAAGTGGATCAGTGACCATGGCGCCGATCCTGGCGGGGCCTTTCCCGGTCACGGCCAGATGCGGCCGGAGCAGTTGGAGATCGAGCGGCTACGCCGCGAGAACGCGAAGCTGAAAGCGGAGCGTGACATCCTAAAAAAAGCCGCGGCCTATTTCGCGAGGGACTCGATATGAAGTTCGGGTTCGTCGCGAAGCATCGAGGGGTCTGGCCGGTATCATGGCTTTGCGAGGCTCTCGGTGTCTCGCGCAGTGGCTTTCATGCCTGGCTGGGCCGCGCGCCCAGCGCGCGTGCCCGCAGCGATGAGACGCTTGGCGCCAGGGTGCGCGCCAGCTTCATTGCCAGCTATCGGACATATGGTGCCAGACGGGTCTGGCATGATGTGCTGGCCGAAGGCCAGTCATGTGGCCTGCATCGCATCGAACGTCTGATGCGTCAGCAGGCGCTGAAGGCGCGGCCGCGCCGGCGCGGCCTGCCCAAGGACGATGGCCACCGCTCTGTGATCGCGGAGAACGTCCTCGATCGTCAGTTCAGCGCCGAAGCGCCAAACCGGAAGTGGGTGGCCGACTTTACCTACATCTGGACCGCCGAGGGCTGGCTGTATGTGGCTGCCGTGATCGACCTGTTCTCGCGCCGCGTCGTTGGCTGGTCGATGAGCGCGACGATGACTGCGCAGCTCGTCACCGACGCGCTGATGATGGCGATCTGGCGCCGGGGCAAGCCCGACGCCTTGCTGCATCATTCCGACCAAGGCAGCCAATACACCAGCGAGCAGTTCCAGCGGTTGATGGCTGACAATGGTGTCACCTGCTCGATGAGCCGTTCAGGCAACGTCTGGGACAATGCCGCCATGGAGAGCTTCTTCTCGTCGCTGAAGACCGAGCGGATCGCGCGCAAAACCTATCGCACGCGAAATCAGGCAAAGGCCGAAGTGTTCGATTACATCGAACGCTTCTACAACACGACGCGCAGGCACTCGACCCTGGGGTATCTCAGCCCCATGGACTTCGAGCGGCAAGCTAATGTAGCCTAACCGAGTGTCCATCAAACCGGCAGCAGCTCACATCCCCCACCGGCTCACCGCCCACAAACACCTGCCGGCGTTCAACCGTACGGATCTCGACCTGCCCCGCCGCCAGCGCCGCCGCCTGCCGCGCATTGCGTTTGGCCACCTCTGCTTCGGGTACGGTTTCGATGTCGGGCTTTTCGTACC
>JBOFFB010000693.1:0-1647 GCA_051648385.1 Allobosea sp. | reverse complement strand
GTGCCGAGCCAGTTGGCCAGCGACGGACCCTTGAAGCGGTTCATCACGTCGATGGCATCGGGATGGTGGGTCGCGACCCAGGGTGCGAACAGCGCCGAGAGCAGCACCATTGTCACGATGGTGAGCCCTGTCGCCCCTGTGATCGTGCTGGCAACATTGCGCAGGACAGCGATCGTCCCTGACGTTGAGCCGGTCGGAATCGAAGGCGCACTCATCGCGGCATGGCCTCCCGCCCACTTGTCCGCCTGATGCGCGGATCGATGGCGGAATAACTCAAATCGACGATGAGGTTCGTGATCACGAAAATCAGCACGACAACAAAGACCGCGCCTTGCAGAACCGGGTAGTTGCGCGTGGAGATAGCATCAAAGATCAGCCGACCGAGGCCCGGCCGCGAAAACACGATCTCGACCAGCACCGCCCCGCCGAGCAGCCGGCCAATGCCCATGCCGAGGATGGCGATGGTCGGGATGCAGGCATTCTTCAGCGCGTATTTGTAGGTCACGAGCCGCTCGGACAGGCCATAGGCGCGCGAGGTGCGGATGTAGTTCTCGCCCATCACCTCCAGCATCGAGGTGCGCACCAGCCGCGCGATGAAGCCGATCCAGCCCACCGACAGCGCCACAGTCGGCAGGATGAGGCGTTGGAACTGGTCCCACCAGTCCCCCTGTTTTCCAGCCCCAAGCACCGGCAACCAGTTGAGCCACATCGAGAAGATCAGCAGGAGAAAAATCGCGATCACGAAGGAGGGGATGGCGATGAAGGCAACAGAGACGAAGGCGAGGATGTTGTCGAAAGCCGAGCCTCGCCGGATCGCCGCATAGCAGCCGAGCGGCACGCCGATCAGCACCGCCAGCCCGATGGAGGCAAAGGTGAGGATGAAGGTGTAGGGCAGCACCGCGCCGACGATGTCGATCACCGGCTTGTTCGACAGCATGTCGGTGCCAAGATTGCCGCTCAGCAGGTTGCCAAAGAACACCCAGAGGCGGACATGGAACGGCTGGTCGAGCCCCATGTCGCGGATGAAGCGCGCTCGGTATTCCGGCGTCGCCTGCGGCCCGAGCAAGGCGCTCGCCGGATCACCCGGCACGATGGCGGACAGCGTGAACAGCAGCAACATCGCCCCGAGGACAATGATGACCGTGGTGACGAGACGGCTCGCCAGATAGCGTGCCGTCTCACCCATGTGGAAGTGCCTTGCTCAAACCGGCGGCGTCAGGACGAGGCGACCGAAAAACGGTCAAGCTGCCAGTCGATTGCACCGGGCAGGAAGGCCGGGCGCACGTTGCTGCGGCGCGCGGCGAACGCGACATCGTTGGTCAGCCAGACGAAGGCCGCCGACTTGTCCATTTCCTGCTGCGCCTTGATCACGATCTCCGCGCGCTTGATCGGATCAAGCTCGACGATGGCTTCTGCCGCCAGCTTGTCGAACTCGGGCGAGTCAAAGCGCTGCCAGTTATAGACGCCGATCTGGCCCTTGACGAACCATTGCATCAGGAAGTTCGGGTCCAGCTTGCCGTTGAAGCGCATCATGAACATGTCGATGTTCTTGCCGGCCTCACCGTCGCCTTGCGTCCAGAACGTGCCACCCTCGTGCGCGTCGATGGCCGCGTCAATGCCCACTTCGCGCAACAGCGCCTGCGCCAC
>JBOFFB010000692.1:0-5974 GCA_051648385.1 Allobosea sp. | reverse complement strand
TGGCTGCGGCTGAACAGCGCTTGGCGACCCACATCGAGCGCGGTCAGATGCGTGATGTGGATGTCCGCACGGCGGCACTCGCACTCCTGTCGCCCGTCATTTTGGCCATGCTGCACCAGCGCGATCTCGGCGGCGAGGTTGTCCGTTGTCTCGACATGCAGGCATTTGCGGCAGTGCACGCGGAAGCATTCATTCGGGGCTATGGCACCACAGCCACCAGGTGACGCAAACGAAGAGCCTCACACAAACGTGATAATATATATCGTTCGGTATACATAAATACATGATCTCATCAGCTCTTGTTGCTTATGAAATCTATGTCCGATGGCAGTCCTGTCGCGACCTGTCACTGGTCACGACGATCATTGAGCGGCGCGAGCGTGCCAGTAACCTTGAATGCGCTGTGGTAGCGGAGTAGGGATCGAACCAAAGAACATAGGATCGTCATGCAGAACGCGGCGACGGACGATGATGGGCTGCGCAGGATCGTCTTGATCGTCGCTTTACTCAATCTTGGCTACGGTGTCTTCGAGTTCGGCATCGCCTCAACCATCGGCTCAGTGTCGCTCTTTGCCGATAGCGTCGATTTTTTCGAGGATGCCTTCGTCAATCTGCTGATCTTCTTCGCGTTGGCCTGGTCAATGCAAAGACGCGCCCAGGCCGGAATGGTCATGGCCGGTGTTCTGCTTGTGCCCGGGCTTGCGACGCTCTGGACTCTGTTCGAGAAGCTTCAGGCTCCCATTGCACCCGATCCACTGACGCTCGGCCTCACGGGACTGGGCGCGCTGGGCGTCAACCTGTTCTGCGCCTTCCTGTTGGCGCGCTACAAGATGCACAGCGGAAGCCTGACCAAAGCAGCGTTCCTGTCGGCGCGCAATGATGCGTTCGCCAATGTCGCGATCATCACCGCCGGGCTGATCACGGCACTGATCTGGCGCTCAGCATGGCCCGACATCGTCGTCGGGCTTGCCATCGCCTGGATGAACCTCGATGCGGCCAAGGAAGTCTGGGAAGCCGCGCGGCGCGAGCAGGAACAAGCCAAAGCCTGACGATGAGCCTTCGACAAGGGATAGGCGCGGCAATTTGCATTCATCCAATTTCGGCCAATTCCAGCGCTACTTCGCCCGCATGGCGTTGGTTGCGTCGCTGATCGACTTCGCCCCAAAAGCGATAAAGATGAGGCCTGTCGCGCGTGTAATGCGCCGCGCATGGCGGAGGAAGAAGCGGCGGATAACTGCGAGACCTGTCCAGTAGATCACGATCAAATCCGCGATGATGAACCCGGTCAGACATCCCGCCAGAACGATGGTAGACGAGGACAAGGTCAGGTTGGCCCCGTACTGCCCCAGTATCGCTGTCAGCATCGCAAGGGCGAAGGGGTATGCTTTCGGGTTCGACAGCCCGAAAACGAGGCCGCTGCGCCATGGGTTCGCGACGATCGGCGTTGAGCCATCACCCTTCTCAAGAAGCGCCTTGGCGCCGAGCCAGATCAGGTAAATCCCGCAGATAATGCCGAGCCAGTCGAACAAATCTGATCCCAGCCGCGAGATGCCGACGATGGCAAGCAAAGCTAGGCAAGACCAAGCGATGTCGCCAATGAGATGCGCCGTCAGAAACTTAAAGGCTGACGCCCGACCTTGCGTCGCAGACAACGAAAGTGTGGCCAGCGTGGCAGGGCCGGGCACCAGGACATAGATCATTCCGGCAAGAACTGCTGCGAAGAAGACGTCCATGCCACTTATCCTCAATTGTCTGTTGGATTCCTCATAACACATCCGTGGAGTAATGCGCTGTTGTGCGATATGACCCACCAGCTATTCTGAACAGCATTGTTGCTGGATTGGTCCGCTTTCCTTGTCGTAGTGAGAAAACTGATGCCGCTCAGACGCTCATCGTCAGGCAGCAGTTTACGACACCTATGAGCACGATCGGAGCAACTGGCTTCAGCATCTCAGGCTCCTTTTGGGATCGGACAAGCGCCGCTGTCGCATCCTTCAACCTCGGCAGTCACAGCGGTTTCGAGCGCTGGTAGCGTTTCCGCCAGCAGCGAGCCAATGATCATGCCAAGCGCCATATCGTCCTCTTGGCCAAAACCCTGATGGCGCATGTTGCCGTCGCGTCCGATCAGGATCGAGGTCGGCGTGCCCTGCATCTGATAGCGCTGCATGGTGACGGGGATCGGCGTGCCCTTGCCTGGCGCATCCACGCCAATCGGAAAGGTCAGGCGATACTCGTGAATAAAAGCTTCGAGCGAGACCGGCATCATCGCCGCGTGATGCTCGAAGACCGTATGCAGGCCGATCACCGTAAGGTCCGTGTTGCTGAACATCCGGTGCGCCCGTTCGGCCTGCGGCGTGCCATGGGCGACACAGCCCGGACAGAGCATCTGGAAGGCATGCAGCAGCACGACCTTTCCCGCGAGGCAAGCAAGCGTGATGGGTTTGGGCGTGTTGAACCAGCGGGTCACCGCAAGTTCCGGCGCGCGTACCTCGGCGGCTGGATTGACGGTATGGGCCTGTGCCATGATGCAGGTCCTTCTCTGATGCTTGGAGGGGGATAACGGGCGGTCCGGCGATGGCAGTTGCCGGGCCGCCTTTGTTGATGGCAGCGTCTATTTCGCCGGAGCGACCTTGCCAGGCAAGCTAAGGTTGCCCGACGCGACCTTGAAGACATTCTGCACGCAGAGCAGCGGGGCGTGCAGGTTGGCGTTGACCTTGAGGCCCGCGGTCACGCCATCGAAGCTGGCGGTCGCGAGCGCGCCGATTTGCGCCAGTGGCACATGCACCTCGACGACGTCGCCCTTGAACTCCGTCTTGTACGCGGGGCTGTCGATCAGGATCGGCGCGCCAGGCCAATCCGCCGGCAGCTTGGGAGTGGTACCCGCAGGAATGTCCTTGACCTTGAGCCCGCCGGGGCAGGCCTTGTCCTCGTTCAGCACGACCCAGTGGGCATGCCAGCGGTCGCGGTTGGTCGCGGTCTTCGCCCTTTTCGAGGCGTCGTCGAAATCGGGATGGAAGGTCGCGGCCAGTGCCACGATGCCCTGGTCCTTCTCGAAGCCGACATCGGCAGAGTTGAGCGAGGTCGGCCAGACATAGGCATAGACCTCCGAGCCTTCGAACTTGCCGGTGGCCTTCGGCTTGTCCACGCCAGCGGCGGCGCGGACGCGGGTGCGGAAGATCGCATGGCCCTGCGTCGTGCTGACGCGCGTTTCAATGATGTCAAACGAGGCGTTGATCGCCTGGTTGGCGACAGCCTTGATCTCGTGGGCAGATGCGCCTGCGCCGAGGCAAAGCAAGGCCGTCGCCGCGAGGCCAAGGCCTCGCACGGTTTTAATGTTCATGATGATTGGTCCTTCTAGGGTTGTGACGGAGCTTGGAGGGAAGCCGACCCCTTGTCGAAGGCCATCCAGTTGGCAGACTGGAGGGCGGGATCGGCCGGTTCATGATCGCCACAGTCGAGCCGGAGCAGCCGGTCGCCGAAGGCAGCATTCACGAAGGCGCAGTGATGCGGGTTCGCCGCATCAGCATGAATGTTGGGGCGGAAATGCCTGCAGTTCACGCACATGCGTTGCACGGGGATGGCACCGGCAATTTGCAGGTTGCGGATCAGCTTGATGGTGACAACCAGGAGATCAGCCTGCTCATCGGGCGCGAGTAACGCGAGTGCCGACCCCAGAGCCGAGGGCTCGTCTGCCATGCCCGTGAGAGCCATTTGACCAGCATCGGTCACCCGCACGATTGTCGCGCGTGCATCATCCGGATCAGACAGACGCTTGACGAACCCTTTGCGCTCCAAGGCCGCGATCGTATCCGTCGCTGTGGGCTGGGATACTCCGAGATGCGCGGCGACCTCCTTGACGCGAAGGCCTAACGCACCCCGTCGGGCGAGCAAGGCCAAAGCCTGCGCCTGAGCCGGGTTGAGCCCGCTGGCAGACGTTGCCGACCACAGGTCACCGCGGGATACGGCTGCCAACCGGTCGAGCCCCTCGCGCAGGCGATGGACTGTGAGGTCAGGGTGGGTTGCGGTCTCGCTCATGTAGTTATCAATAGGAGTCCTAATTAAATTGGTCAAGCAAAATCTCCCGCCACTCGCCAAGCTCTCCTTATGTGCGACCACCTCTGCGAAGGCTATGCACGACAACGATGACTTTCCGGACTCTATCCAGCCGCCATGCGCGTTCGCTTTTTGGACAATCCACTAGAAAAGGATTTAAGGGTATCTGCCTTACTTTCGGCCAACCGTTACCAGCAGTCCATGCGCATCGTTACTGGCGACCTTTGTACGAAGTGAAGCCGCGCCGGCCGCCGATATCATTTCCGCCGACGGGCCAGTTCGCGGTAGAGCGCCTCGGGCGTAACGCCGAGTTCGGCAGCCAAAGGCAGCCAATCACCCTTGGCTGGCAGTCTGCCATCATGCATCATCAGCCAGGCGCTAAGGCGGTCGGCGAGCCGCTTCATGGAGAGCATTTCGGCGCGCAGCCTGGCTCGCTGGACCTGACGGGAGAGATCGCGCGTGAGGTTCCAAAGCGCATCGGGGTTGCGCGAAAGGTGGTCTCGGACCAGACCGATGCCGATTGACCTGACTTCCGTCGGCAGGATCGCGACAGCGTCGCAGTGGTACTTATCGGAAAACAGCGATGCTTCCGCTACGAGGTCGCCATGCCTCGCCCTCTGCAGCACGAGCCGCGCGCCATGCGCCGCCACTCGCTCAAGCGCGATCTCGCCCGTGATGACCTCGAAGAGCCAGAGAACGGGATCATCCATGCGGAAGAGCAACTCGCCGACCTTGATGATCCGTGTATCGGGACCGGAATAGTCCGCGAGGGCAAAGAGTGGTGACATGATCGCGATCATGTCCGAATTGCTCCCTTCGTGCAAATGCTTGTGTCCGACCCCTCATCATCCCGGATCAGCCATCATGCACCGAACATTCCTTGCAGCCGCACTCATGCTCCTTGTCTCGCCCGCCGTCGCGCAGCATCACGGGCATCATCCGCCAGGAGCGCCGCCGACCGGCGCGCATGCGACACCTTACGCGGGGTTCCAGAAGCGCGAGATCAAGGCGCTGTCTCCAGAGCAGATTGCCGACCTGCGCGCCGGGCGCGGCATGGGCCTTGCGCTCGCGGCTGAAATGAACGCTCATCCAGGCCCGATGCACGTGCTGGAGCATGCGGAGCGCCTGCAACTGACCGCCGCCCAGCGTCAGACGATGGATGGGCTCATGCAGGGGATGCGGCGCGATGCGATCGCCGCTGGCGAGGTACTGATTGCGGCGGAGGCTGAACTCGACAGGCTCTTTGCTTCCGCGACGATCGACGAGGCCCGCCTAACAGCGCAGATCAGGACCGTTTCCAATGCGCAAGGCGAGGTCAGGCGCATTCATCTCACAACCCATATCGCCGCGCGGGCCGCGCTGACGGCAGAGCAGATAATTCTCTACAGCAAACTTCGGGGATACACGGCGAACTGAATGTGAATTGGTGAGCATCTCCTAGAATGGCATGATGATCGACGCCGATGTGGCTCGCCGTCAGCTGCGAACGAACGCGAGCAGTAGCGTCAGGTCGTGTGCGTCGGCTGCGCGAAGCGCCGTGACATAGGCACGTCGGGTCTTTGTTGCAAAAACAAGATTCTGCTGGCCCCAGCTGAACCGCGGCTGGTTTAGGTTGGCGAGGAGCGCATCGGTCGCCAGGCGGGCATGGCGCCCGTTGCCGTTCGGAAAGCAGTGGATTTCAACGAGGCGATGATGGAAGTGGGTGGCGATCTCGTCGGGACTGAACGTCTGATGATCGATCCAGTAGCGCGCATCATTGAGCAGTTGGGCCAGATCGACGCCGATACGATAGGCCGGTACGCCAATGTTCCGTTCGGTCGTCCGAAACCGCCCGGCCCATCGCCAGACCTGGCCGAACATCCGCTTGTGAAGACCGAGCAGGAAGCGCTCATTGAGAACTTTACGTCGGCGCTCGAACACC
>JBOFFB010000691.1:0-1520 GCA_051648385.1 Allobosea sp. | reverse complement strand
GGCCATGGCGGCTGGCATCCTTGTGGGCCATCAACAGGTCTGGAACGTAGGATATCATCCGGCCCGCATCCGCCAAGCCACGTTTGGTCATCAGGCCCATTCGCGCCGCTCATGGGTGCAATACTCTGACGATATGCTCTCGCCCACACTACACGACTCTCTCGTTTTTCCACGGTTTGAGTGCGTTCTGGTTGAGTGATCGGATAGCGCGTCTGATTTCGTCGAAGCCTGTCCGGAACCAGGATTTTGCGTAGTATCCGTGGGCTTTGCGTGGCGGGGCCTTCCGGCCCAGCTTGTTGGATGCGACTTTGGCCGTCCACGCGATGGCGAGCGCGACGATGGCGAGAAGCAAGGAGAGTTTGCGCGCCATGACGAGGCGTGTGTCCTCAAGATTGAGCCCGCGTGTCTTGGCATCGCCGAACAGGCATTCGATGGCCCAGCGTTTACGGTAGGCGGCCAGGAGGTTCTGGTCCGGGACATTGCTGGCGATGATCAGGAGTTCGCGGCCCAAGAGCTGCCCACCCGAGAGTGCACGGCCCTTGATGCGTTTGGCGGCAAAGCTCAGGGTCAGTGCCTCGGTCTGCCCGTTGGCCTCGAAGGTGGCGGTGAAGCGGCGTGCGCCTTTGCATTTGGCGAGCAGCGAGCGCAGATCGAGACGCTGCCCCTGACGGGTGGTGACCATCAGGGTTTCGCGGACCCGGATGGCGAAGCGAACCTTGTTCTGTGACAAAAAGCTCAACCATGTCAAACCGATGAACTCACGATCGGCAAGCAGGAAGCGGATGGTCTCAGGGCCGAACAGGTCCAGATAACGCTGTATCAGGCTGATGCGCTCCTCGGTTGAGCTATTGCCGCTGCTGGACAGGACCGTCCACATCAGCGGAACCCGGAAGCGCGATGTCACGACCGCCAGCACCAGCAGGTTGACATCGCTGCGACCGACCTTCCAGTTCGTCCGGTCAAGGCACAGGTACCACGATCCCTTCAGGCCAAGCAGGCGCATGATCACCAGCGCAGCCCAATCTTCCGGCAGTGTCACGTGCTGGAAAAAACGCTGCAGCCGGCGATAGGTCGAGGCGATCCGCACCGGCCCGGCCCGCTCGCAAGCCAGATGGCTCAGATTGACCGTGCGAGCGCTGATCACTCCGACAATCAGAAGACACAACGTCTCAAGGCGTGTCTTGCCCAACCCGACATGCGCCGATAACTTCGATGCGAGAGCGGCAACAAAATTGGAGGCCATGGTGATGCTCCTTTGGCGAGGATGAATCACCAAAATAGCAGCCAATTGCCGCTCTCAAACAATCGTGTCGTGCAGTGTGGTTTTGTGAGTACGCAATGCTCTATCTTATTGTGATCGATCATCTTTCCGCATTGGGATGGATTCCATCTCATTGCGGGACGATCTGGCACTGCTTTGGCAGAAGGATGATTTTTCGATTTCCCTGTTTCATTTCCCTGTTTCATGGGGAGCCAGCTTTATGGGAGGCTGGTGATGTCGGACGATGGGCGTGGCGATC
>JBOFFB010000690.1:0-4741 GCA_051648385.1 Allobosea sp. | reverse complement strand
GAATCAGTTTCGATCACGCCTCGCAAGGACACAGCGCCCGTGGTGTGATCGCGGTGGGGCAGGGCAAACCTCCCCATGGCAAACCTCCCCATGTTTGAAATCGCGCGTTAGAGCATTGCGCACAACAGTGGGTACCGGTTTTGTGAGTACGCAATGCTCTATCTTGTTATGATCGATCATCTTTCCGCATTGAGATGGAATCCATCTCAATGCGGGATGATCTAGGCGACCTGTGCTTGGGCCTGGTCTTCAGTCACCGTGCGATTGCGACCATTGCGCTTGGCCTGAAGCAGCGCGTTGTCTGCGCGACCTATGAGGGTTACGCCGCTGTCGCCGCGTCGCCAGACACCAACACCAATCGAAATGGTGATACGCCCGATCCGCTCTCCGGTGGATCGCTTGACGAGCTCACGTGCCAGAATGCTTTGCCTGGCGGCTTCTGCACCAACCCAGCCAGCCATCATGTCAGCTTCAGGCAAGATCACAACGAATTCTTCGCCGCCATAGCGCGCCACAGTGGCTCGCGCCGGGAACTTGTCACGCAAGGCTTGCGCCACGACGCGCAAAACCTTGTCGCCGGTCTGATGACCATGGCTGTCATTGAAAACTTTGAAATGATCGATGTCGATCATCAGCAGCGCGAATTGGCTGCGTGATTGCCTGGCGTTGGCGATTGTCGCTTGCAACTCTTGCTCGAAGTGCTTGCGGTTGGAGATACCTGTCAGCGCATCCTTGAGGGTTTCCTTGCGTGTGTCCTCAAGAAGCTTGCGCAAGTCCTCGACCTCGGTGCGGGAATTGCGGAGGCCCTTTTCAAGACCCTCATTGACGGTGCGGGTTTCCTCGGTCGCCTTGACCAGGGACTGAACGATTTTCTTGAGATGGGCCGGATCGCTCGTGGTCAGGATGTCACCCAGCATGGACGACAGCGTTTTGCTGTAGTTGCTGGAGGAGCCAAGCGACAGCCGGATCAATTCGACAATGCCATCGATCTCCATCATGACAGCGCGGCTGGAGCTTTCGGCAAACCGCAACGCATTGCCGCTGGACATGTGCTCGTCATATAGCTTGGTGATGACGTCGCCAGTGAAGGGCTTGCCGCTTGCTTCATGCGTTGCGATTGTGGAACTCAGTTCAGCATCCGAGCCTGACAAGTGCCGATACCAGATATCAAACGACTTTGGATCAACGACAATGTCCCGTCGTCCAAGCTCGGAGATGATCCGATTGGGGAAATCCGCGGGTACAGGGGAAGTTCCGGGCGACATGCGTACTGTGGTCCAAAGCTGTGGTGCAAACCAATAAGTTGCACGCTACGGCACCAAAGTTAAATTTGGATAAAGTCTATTTCCGCGTTGGCTTCAGCATAAACGCGGGCATATGGTCACCAAGGCCCTTGACGGAATGGTCACCGTCATCGTCGCGAGATTGCACGCGTCTTGCGCCGTGATCACTGCGCGCACCTTCATCGTTGCGCGGTTTGTCGCTGTGGTTGTTGAGTAGTGCGCGGGATGTGTGTGGTGCAGGTCGCTCTGCGCGATCAGCTGGCCGCTGCGAGCGCTCGGGTCTGGCTTCGGCAGACACAGCTTTGTCGGGGTCCTTACGCAATGACGTCTGAAGTGAGCGAATTTCAACCTGGGGTTGATCTGCATCATCGTCCTTGCGCGGTGAACGGCGAAGTGGCGGGCGTTCGCGGCTTGGCTCCCGGTCTCGCCCGGTCTCGCGACTGCCACGGCCAGTAGCTCGACCAGCGCCACGACCAGCGCCACGTCCGCTGCCGCGATCGTCGTCGGCAGTCGCCTGTGAAGGTGCGAGGCCCGAAAGGGCTGTACCATGCCATTCGATGGTCGTGCCGATCAGCTTTTCGATGGCTGCCACCATTTTCTCGTCATGGCGCGTAACGATGGAGAAAGCCGCTCCCAGGCGGCCTGCGCGCCCCGTGCGCCCGATCCGGTGAACGTAATCGTCGGCATGGAAGGGGACGTCATAGTTGAAAACGTGACTGACATCGGGAATGTCGAGGCCGCGAGCCGCAACGTCGGAAGCCACCAGTATGTTGGCGTCACCCGTCTTGAAAGCATCGAGCGCTGCCATGCGTGCGCGTTGATCGAGATCACCATGCAGTGCCACGGCCTTGAAGTTGTGTCTCAGCAATGAACGGTGAAGGTTTGCAACTTCCGTCTTGCGGTTGGCGAAGATGATGGCGGTGTTGAAATCGACCGCATCCGTGATGAGCCGACGCAGGGTTTCGCGCTTCTCGAAATCCTTGCCGTGAGAGGCAACCAGCCGTTGGGTGATGGTTGCAGCTGCCGTCGCCGGGCGTGAGGCCTCGATGCGGACGGGGTTGTGCAGGAACTGCTCGGTGATGCGGGTAATTTCCGCCGGCATCGTGGCCGTGAAGAACAGCGTTTGGCGCGTGAAAGGCACCAGCTTGGTGATGCGTTCGATGTCTGGAATGAAGCCCATGTCGAGCATGCGGTCGGCCTCGTCGATGACGAGGATCTCGATGCCGGTCAGAAGGAGCTTGCCGCGCTCGTAATGGTCAAGCAAGCGGCCCGGCGTGGCGATCAACACGTCCACACCGCGCGTGATCTTCACGTCCTGATCGCCGAAAGACATGCCGCCGATCAGCAAAGCCACGCTCAGCTTGTTGTTGACGCCGTACTTGATGAAGTTTTCTTCGACCTGTGCAGCCAGTTCGCGCGTCGGTTCGAGGATCAGCGTGCGCGGCATGCGCGCCCGGGCGCGGCCCTGCTCCAGCAAGGTGATCATCGGCAGCGTGAAGGCGGCGGTCTTGCCTGTGCCTGTCTGCGCGATGCCCAGCACGTCGCGGCGCTGCATCACATGGGGGATGGCTTGCGCCTGGATGGGGGTCGGTATGGTGTAGCCGGCGGAGGTGACGGCATCGAGCACCTTGGTGCTCAGGCCCAGATCGGCAAATGACATATGATATGGCTCGGATTGTTGATGGACATGACGCGCTTAGCAGGTCACGGGCCTGGCCGATGTGCCGGAGCCGCAGCTTGCTGCTTGTCGCTTTGTCTCTCGGAAGGCGGACGTCCACGTATCCGGACAAAACGACCGATGGCGCGGCTGGTTTCATGCGCGCCGACGGACTGCACGCGACTTGCGGCAACGCGCCGGAAATGTCAACGAAGGAGATGATTTTCACAGGGAACTGACCAGGGAACCGACCATGAAAATGAAAATCTCCGAGCCGCTGGTTCTCATCCCTGGCCTGATCTGCACGGCTGAACTCTTTGCGCCGCAATGGCGCACGCTTGGGATGGAGCGCCACGTCATGGTTGCGGAACACCGCCTGGATGACAGCATCGCTGTCATTGCCGAGCGGTTGTTGGCGCATGCGCCGCCACGTTTTGCGTTGTGCGGCCTGTCTATGGGCGGCTATCTTGCCTTTGAGGTGATGCGCCGGGCTCCTGGCCGCGTCAGCCGTCTGGCCCTGCTCGACACCAGCGCCAAGCCGCCCACGCCGGACAGCAACACGCTGCGCATGGACATGATCAAGCTCGCCGAGACAGGACAGTTCGAACGCGTGTTGGCCATGATGTGGCAGCGGCTTGTCGCGCCCGTTCGCCGCGAGGACGCGCATTTGCGCGACATCGTGCGCCGCATGGCGACAGAAACCGGCCCGGAGGCCTTTGTGCGTCAGCAGAAAGCCATCATGGCGCGTCCGGATTCGCGGACAGATTTCGGCGCCATCCACGTGCCCACGCTGGTGCTGGTCGGCTCGGAAGATATCCTCACGCCAGTGGCTGAATCAGAAGAGATCGCAGCGGGCATCACAGGCGCCAGGCTTGTGGTTATCCCCGGATCAGGCCACCTGTCGACGCTGGAAGCGCCAGACACAGTGACATCCGCGTTGGAGGAGTGGCTCGAAGCCTGATCGTCAGCAGTCGAGCGTTAGCAGGCTGTTGAAAAACTCCGAACTCACCTTCATTGCGAGGAGCAAAGCGACGAAGCAATCCCGAAACCACGCTTCAACGCGCGGAAACGGTGTGTTTTCTGGCGAAGATGTCGTCTGGATCGCTTCGCTCGCAATGACGAGACGGAAAACGTTTTTCAACAGCCTGCTAGCGCTTGGTCGGCAGGGCGCACGGGTCGATCTTGGCGGCGTTCACGTGTTTCGCCAATGACCCAGTGGCGGCGTTGTCGACATTGCGGCCGCGCGCAGCATCGCCGGTGATGGCTGCCATGACATTCTTTTCGCTCGCGTCGATGCGGTTGCTGATCACGTTGGCCGCAATCACCGACAGGAACGAGATCGCGATCGCCGCCTTTGCGATGTCCGGCACCAGTGCGCCGCTCTCGTCGGAGCGGAAACGGGTGAGTAGTGAGGTGAAGGCGCGCATGCGTGAACCCGAGTTCTGGATGTAACCAGACGCAGAATGCGCCATCACGGTAAATGATTGGTTTCCGATGTTGATTTTTGGGGGGTGGGGCGTGGCCAGCAAGTCTGGTTGATGGCCGTTCGATGCGAAGATCATCCACGCCTTGGACAAGCCGACCAGCGTGCTTTTTTTTCCCAGCCCCCCGGATCGGCTGTCTATCCGGCCACGCGAGAGGCGATATTCGTTGGTTCGCTCAGATATCCACTAGATCGGCCGCGAACGCGGCTCGTTCCTGGATGAACAGGAACCGCGCCTCTGGCTTGTTGCCCATCAGGCGCTCGACAGTGTCGGCGGTTTCTTCTCGGGCGTCGTGCTCGACCACCACCTTCAGCAGC
>JBOFFB010000689.1:0-1594 GCA_051648385.1 Allobosea sp. | reverse complement strand
TCCGGTCCCGTAATTGAACCGGTGCACAATAATCTTGTCATCACCCCCGCCGGCATTGATGGTGTCGTGCCCCGCGAAGCCATCAGCGATAATGTTGGCGTTGTCATCGCCTTCCAGAACATCATCGCCCATCGACCTGAACCGCACCGAGTTTCTCGGAGGCCGTTTCGTTTGAGTCACGCTGCGAGCTTCTGCTCGTCGAGCAGGGCGTAGTAGCGTTCCTCGGCTTCGGCTGGCGGGATGTTGCCGATTGGCCCCAGCAGCCGTCGATTGTTGAACCAGTCGACCCATTCCAACGTCGCGAACTCGACGGCTTCGAAGCTCCGCCATGGCCCACGCCGATGGATGACTTCTGCTTTGTAGAGGCCGTTGATGGTCTCTGCCAGTGCATTGTCGTAACTGTCGCCGACACTGCCGACAGAAGGCTCGATGCCCGCTTCAGCGAGGCGCTCAGTGTATTTTATGGATACGTATTGCGAGCCTCTGTCGCTGTGATGGACCAGTCCGCCGCGATGAACGGGTCGTCTTTCGTGCAAGGCTTGCTCGAGTGCATCGAGCACGAAGCTGGCATGCTGCGTCCGGCTGACACGCCAGCCGACGATGCGGCGAGCATAAACGTCGATGACGAAGGCCACGTAGACAAAGCCTGCCCAGGTGCTGACATAGGTGAAGTCGGAGACCCAGAGCACGTTCGGCGCCGGTGCCTTGAAGTTCCTGTTCACATGATCCAGCGGACAAGGGACGGCCTTGTCCTGCACGGTGGTCTTGACGCTCTTGCCACGAATGACACCCGCCAGGCCCATGCCGCGCATCAACCTCGCCACGGTGCAGCGTGCGATATCGAAGCGTTCGCGCACCATCTGATGCCAAACCTTCTTCACGCCGTAGACCTCGAAGTTTGCCTTGAAGACACGGACAATCTCGGGCTTGAGCGCGATATCCTGCCTCGCACGTGCCGATAGCTTGGCAGGGTTGGCACGCTTGGCGACATGGGCGTAGTAAGTTGAAGGGGCGATCGGCAAGACCTTGCAGATCGGCTCGACCCCATACAGACCACGATGATCGTCGATGAACGCAGTCATCGCTTGAAGGGGCGGTCGAGCTCCGCCTGTGCGAAATAAGCGCTGGCCTTGCGCAGGATCTCGTTGGCCTGCCGGAGTTCGCGCACCTCGCGCTCCAGCGCCTTCATCTTGGCGGCCATGTCCGTGGTCAGGCCAGGCCTGCGCCCGCTGTCGACCTCCGCCTTGCCAATCCACTGGTGCAGCGATTGCGCTGCACAGCCGATTTTAGAAGAAACCGACACAATGGCGGCCCATCGCGATGGATGCTCCCCCTCGTGATCCAGCACCATCCGCACCGCTCGGGCGCGTACCTCAGGAGAAAACTTGTTCGTTGTCTTGCTTGTCATGGCTCCACCTTCTCAGGAGTTGGAGCCTCCGGCAAACTCGGCGCGGTTCAAAGCGCAAATGCATACGGCGCTGGATAGAAATTTGTGGGTTCTAGGCGCGCCGTTTCATCTAATGTCATCGAATTCAACGCTCAATCGCATTGTATCCGATTATGCAAACAAGAAGTACCAAGGCTCCGACGCGAC
>JBOFFB010000688.1:0-3187 GCA_051648385.1 Allobosea sp. | reverse complement strand
TGCCCGGCGTGGAAGGCCACCGCGACGGCCAGCCCCGTGAAGATGAAGCTCGTGGTATAGTACAGCGTGTAGCCGAGCCCATATTGCGAGCCGAGCGCGCCGCGCAGCATGATCACCAAGGCTTCCAGCGGATTCTCGCCGATCAGCGCCACGACGAGGCCAGCGGCAAGGAACGCGACGGCGACATTGACCAGCGGCACGACGCCTGCGGTCAGCCAGATCGGGGCGGTTCTAACGCTCATGATGCCGACATTTTCATGCCGCCACCTTGGGCGCATCGGATGTGACACCAGCCATCAAAAGGCCCATGTCCTGCTCGTTGGTATCCTCGGGGCGGCGCGTCCCCGAGATCTTGCCGCCGCACATCACCAGAACGCGGTCCGAAAGGGCAAGCACCTCGTCAAGCTCGGTCGAGACAAGAAGAACGGCCTTGCCCGCATCGCGCAGGGCGATGATGCGTTTGTGGATGAACTCGATGGCACCGATGTCGACGCCGCGCGTCGGCTGGCCGATCAGAAGAAGCTTCGGGTCACGCTCGATCTCGCGGGCGAGCACGATCTTTTGCTGGTTGCCGCCAGAGAAGAGCGCGGTACGCAGGCTCGGGTCAGCGGGGCGCACATCGAACGCTTCCATCTTGCGCGCGCAATCGGCCAGAACCGCGTCACGATCAAGAAACGGGCCGGAACCGAAACCTGGCTCATCGGAGCAGCCAAGGATAGCGCTTTCCGCTGCCTCGAACGGCTTGACCAGCCCCATCCGGTGGCGATCTTCCGGCACGTGGCGCAGGCCCTTGGCGCGCATGGCGGTCGGGCCATCAAGCCCGCCGCAATCCAGAAGTGCGCCGTTCAGGGTCACGCTGCCGCCCGTAGGCTTGCGTATGCCCGCGATGGCTTCGAGCAACTCCGATTGGCCATTGCCAGAGACACCTGCGATGCCGACGATCTCGCCAGCGCGAACCTGGAATGTCGCGTGATCGAGCCGGAGCGTGCCCCTCGCGTCGCGAACGGTGAGGTCCTTGACATCAAGCACCACGCCTTGCGGGTTGGCAGGGCCCTTCTCGACTGTCAGCACCACGCGGCGACCAACCATCAGTTCGGCAAGATCAGCCGGGCTGGTGCCGTTTGTCTCGACTGTGCCGACCATTTCACCGCGCCGCATCACCGAGACGCGGTCGGTCACGGCCATGATCTCTTTCAGCTTGTGCGTGACGATGATGATCGTCTTGCCCTCGCCCGCGAGCCTGCGCAGCAGCACGAACAGTTTCTCGACCTCGGTGGGGGTCAGCACGGCAGTGGGCTCGTCGAGAATGAGAATATCGGCACCCTTGACCAGTGCTTTCAAAATTTCCACGCGTTGGAGTTCACCGACGGCAAGGTCCGAGACAACGGCGTCAGGGTTCACATTCATGCCGTAGGCGTAAGACAAGGCCTGCAACTTGGCCCGCACGGCGGATGCGCCCCTGGCCGTGAAAGTGCCGCCTTCGGCCCCGAGCATCACGTTCTCGACGACGGTAAACGTCTCCACAAGCATGAAGTGCTGATGCACCATGCCGATGCCCGAATGGATCGCGTCTGCAGGCGTGCGGATCAGGCTGGGCCTGCCGTTGATGGCGATAGAGCCGCTATCGGCAGCATAGAAGCCATAAAGGATCGACATCAGCGTCGATTTGCCCGCGCCGTTTTCGCCGATCAGCCCATGGACCGTGCCCTTTTCGACGGTCATGCTGACCGCGTTGTTGGCGTGCACCGCGCCGAAGCGCTTTTCGATGCCGGTCATCTGGATGGCGGGAGGGGTGTTCAATCGACGTACCTGACCTTATCGTACAGTGTCATCACCGGCCTTGTGCCGGTGATCTCGGCATGACGCGGCACATCATGCAATCACGAAGCGAGATGGCCGCCACGAGGGCGGCCATGACACTATCCTGATGCTGCTGGCCTTACCTTACCTCACTGCACCGGGCAGGCGCTGTTCGACATGAAGTCGTGCACGGTGACGCGGCCAGCCTTGATGTCGTCCGAGGCCTTGGTCACGGCAGCTCGCATCTCGGCTGTGATCAGTGCCTTGTTGTTGGCGTCGTCAGCCCAATCCACGCCACCTTCGGCGAGGCCAAGCACGGTGGTGCCGGCTTTCCAGGTACCGGCGCGGGCCGTCGTGAACGAGGTATGCACGGCGACATCGACGCGCTTCAGCATCGAGGTCAGCACCTTGCCGGGGTGCAAGGCGTTCTGGTTGGAGTCGACACCGATAGAGAGCGCGCCGCCATCAGACGCCGCCTGCATCACGCCGATGCCGGTCGCGCCCGAGGCGTGATAGATCACATCCGCGCCCTGGGAGATCTGGCCGCGGGCCAGTTCGCCGCCGCGCACCGGGTCACGGAAGGCAGCGCCCGTGGTGCCGGTCATGTTCTGGATCACGGCAGCGGCGGGCTTGGCAGCCTTGACGCCCTGCACGTAGCCGCAGGCGAAGCGGCGGATCAGCGGAATGTCCATGCCGCCGACGAAGCCGACATTGTTCTTCTTGGTAGCGAGACCGGCCAAGACACCAACAAGATACGAGCCTTCGTGCTCTTTGAACACGATCGACTGCACGTTCGGCAGGTTCACAACCGAATCGATGATCGAGAACCGCGTGTTCGGGAACTCGGCAGCGACCTTCTCCATTGCAGCACGGAATGAGAAGCCAACCGCGACAATCGGGTTCTGGCCGCGCTGGGCGAAATTGCGCAAGGCCTGCTCGCGCTGGGCGTCGTTCTGGATTTCGAAGTCGCGATACTCGACCTTGCTCTCGGCCTTGAACTTTTCCGCACCGGTGTAGGCTGATTCATTGAAGGATTTGTCGAACTTGCCGCCAAGGTCATAAACCACGGCAGGCGTGACGGTCTGCTGCGCGACCGCAGCAACGGCGGAGATAGCGACGCCCGCAAGAGCGAGCCCCAATGATTTCAGACGCATGTGATACCTCCCAATTGACAGCGGATATGCAGGTTGCCGCCGTGACTGGCAGCTACGATGGCATGGCAGATAGGCCAGCGCCAAGACCCAGCAAGGCCGGAAGCTGCTTTTGCCTGCATTTTCCACATTGCCGCCCGGTTTCAGGCGCTTTACGGCTTGATCATGAGCTTCAGCGAAGACGAAATCGAGCGCTATGCCCGCCATCTGGTGCTGCCGGAGATCGGCGGGCCGGG
>JBOFFB010000687.1:0-4678 GCA_051648385.1 Allobosea sp. | reverse complement strand
GGGTCTCCCCCTCGGGCCTGGCGGGGCAACCCGCCGGGTTCGCTACATCGCTGCCAGGTCGCGTGGAGCCCACAGCGGACCGTCGTCCCTGTCTCAGATGCTGCAGGTGCGATCGGCAGGTCACAGCCTCAAAGCGGACCCACATGCACCTTGCAGCATGAACCGGTCCATCGACGTGGAGGGCGGAAAGCGGACCGATGGACCTGCAGCATCGCTGCTGCAGCATTTAGCTAAAGCGGCCAGTCAGTCTCGACCCGCTTATTAGGTGCAATTTTAACAGAGCGATAAAACTGTCTTGTCACAACGCCCCTCGCTGCGCAACAACGTAGGCAAGCCATTATTTCCCCTTTGTTGCGTCCGACGATGAAGGGGAGACGCTACTGTCCAGCGGATAACACTTTACCAACAAGCTACGTTTTGTGGTCGTCGTGTTCTGCGTTAGTCCTCAGTCAGCTTCTTGTCTTCACGCATCTCGAACCACATTGCGTTCATGACGGCGAACATGGCGGCCAAAGGCAGGCCGAGCATCCATGCGAAATACCACATTATCGTTTCCTTTCAGTAGGCGTTCTTGTTGGAGGTCAGCTCAACTGCGCCCCCAGTCGAGAATGGGCAGGATGCGGCTGAGCCTGTGTTTCGTGCTACCGTTGTTGTTCATGGCGGGGTTCCCGTCTATGCTTGTGCGCGCGGCGCCGGCAGGAGATCTTGGTAAGGGTTCGACAGTGCTGGCGTCGTCACGGGCAAGAGCGGCCAGGATTGCGCCGGATCGGGCCTCGGGCGCATCTTGAAGGAGAGGCAGATGAAGACCGAACAGACGGATCACGGGGCGCTTGAAACCTGGACGGTGGACGAGGTGGACGAGGCCTACGCCCTTGGCGAGATTTCGATCATCGACGTCCGCAGCCCGCCCGAATACATGTTGGAACATATACCGGGCGCTCTTTTGGTGCCGATGAACGATTTCGATCCCGCCACGCTCCCTGTGGGTGGCAGGAAACGCCTTGTTCTTCATTGCGGCTCCGGCAAGCGGTCCGAGAAGATGGCACTGCGGATGCTGGAGACCGGGGAAGGGCCCATCGCCCACATGGAGGGCGGCTTCGGCGCTTGGAAAGCGGCCGGGCGGGCCTATATTGGCATCGATCCGGCCACAGGTGCGCCGAAGCGCCAAGGGGACAGCTGAGATACGATCAGGCATGTCCCCGGCCTCGGCGCCTCAGAACCGGTTGACGGGCAACTTGACGTAATGACGCCCATCCTCCTCGGCCGACGGAAGACGCCCCCCGCGGAGGTTGATCTGCAACGCGGCGAAGATGCGGTCGGGAAGCGCCAGCGTCTTGTCGCGACCGGTGCGGCGCTCGATCCAAGCGTCGCGGCTGGTTCCGTCCCTGACATGGACATTCGTCGCCTTGTGCTCGGCCACAGTCGCCTCCCACATCGGCTCGTGGCGGTCGTTCGTCCCATAGTCGTGTCCAACGAAGAGGCGCGTGTCGCCGGACAAGGCCAGGATGTCCTGAATCGAGTTCCACAGGACCGCCGCGTCGCCGCCCGGGAAGTCGGCGCGCGACGTGCCGGCGTCGGGATACATCAGCGTGTCATGCACGAAGGCCGCGTCACCGCACACATAGGTGATCGAGCCGAGTGTGTGGCCGGGCGAGAGCATGACCCGCGTCTCCAGATTGCCGATGCGGAAGGTTTCGCCCTCGGCGAAGAGCCGGTCGAAGTCTCGCGTCGGGTTGAATACGCCGGGCAGGTGCTAGATTTCCTCCCAGATCTTTGCGATCTCGGTCACCTTGGCCCCAATCGCTGCAGGGGCGCCCGTGCGCTCCTTGAGGACCGCGGAGGCCATAAGGTGGTCGGCGTGGGGATGCGTGTCGAGCACCCATTCGACCTCCAGCCCGTTCTCGCACACCAGATCGAGGATCTGGTCGAGGCTCTCGGTGCTGGTCCGGTAATGCTTCGGATCGAAATTCCATACGACGTCGATCAGCGCGGCTTTCTTCGTCGTGGGATCGGCGCAGATGTACTGGATTGATCCGGTGTCGGGCTCGTAGATGCCCCAGACATTGGGGCTCTGCGGGCCGGTGGAGGGCGAGAACCGGACGACAGGTTGATCGAGTTTACTCACGATGTGGCTCCTTTAGGGGACAGGATGGAAAGGTTATTGGCATGCACGCCAAGCCAGAGGCCTAACACCATCGCTGGCACAAAGATGAGCGTGCCTGGAGCAAGTAACGGCAGTGCGGTCAGCGCGTGCCCCGAGCAATATCCGCCGATGCCCCAGCCGATGCCGCTGATCGCGGCGCCGGCGATCAGCGGCCGGTCGATGGACGTGCCGATCCCGACCAGCAGCCCGGCGATCGCCATGCCAACGAGGTTGTCCGAGACGGTCTGCACCACTGGCGCTCCGATGAAAGCCATCAGGATCGGCGCAGCGAAGAGCCCGAGATAAACGCGACACGCCATCCAGGGTCAGCTGGTGCCCCCTTTGAGGGCATTATAGCGCCAAGCGCTCCGCGGGTAATGCCCAAAATGCCGGCGATCCGCCCAAAGAGCGCCATCGCCATGACGGCACTGAGCCCGATCAGAATGCCGCCAAACAGCGACATCCAGGGCGTGAAGTTGGTGGGGGAGATGGGTCCCATGAATCCCATGGCTTCCTGAAGAGTTTGTTAGGGTCACCGGCACACATATGCGTAAAAAAGAATATTTCAAGTGTTCAATCCCGCGCCCGATCATTCGGACATCTCAATTGTGTCCGAGGTGCTGCGAAGCACGCCGGGTCGGAACTGTACCTTCGGCCTGGTAGCCAGATCAAGCCGGTTGGCGGCGACCGTGGTGATAAGGCCGCCTATCCGACGGCGCCGGTGTTCTGGCCTCAGATCGCGGCCCAGCGTAGGCAACCAATCGCGACCGGCCCGTTCGATACCAGCAACGCGCCGTGACGGTAGAGCTGCCCGGGGCTGCCCGCGTCGCGTGGCCCTCGGTTGGCGCGCAACATCCCCTCATGTGCAAAAGTTCCGGCAGCTTGCTGACATTTTCAGACAGGCAAGGGCCAAGCTGTGCGATGCGCAGAAGGGGGGCCTGTCAGTCAGGTGTGTTGGCTGGCTTTTGGGCGACGATATACGTGTTTTGCTGATGAGTGCCGAAAACCTTCTCAGAAACAATCTCGAAGCCCGCATGCTTAATAGCCCGCCTAAGCTGGGACTTACTGAGCATAGTTGTAACAGGGAACAGTCCAAAGAGGCGCAGCACCGGAAAAAGAAGGCGTAGCTTCAGCGGTACATCTGCAAAGCACCATGTCTTGCAGATCAATTGACCGCCCGGCGTCAGACTGTCGTGGATGCGGGTAAGTGTCCCGTGAAAGTCATCGACAAGATGCAAGACATTGAACGCACATACTACATCGAACGGGCCATCATCAATCGCTTGGGACGCATCTGAGACACAGAAGGTGACATTGCTCGTTGCCTGTTTGGCTTTTGCTATCCCTATCATCTCGGTAGAAAAGTCTGTCGCCGCCCAATGCGCGACTTCAGGGGCCAGATGTATTGCGGTACCACCTGTGCCGCACCCGATTTCAAGCACCTTGTCCGTGTCCTTCAGGAGCGCGGCCACATCGGCCAGCATCGCCTCATATGCGGCAACGTCCTTCAGCGGGCGCGCAGCGTATCGCTGAGCGATCCTGTTCCAGAATCTCTGACTTGTGGCATCTGTCAAAATTCATTCCTTTCGGAAAATTAGTGTGCTCGATGCCCGCAACCGACGCTTGTGCGCAGGAAAGGGGATTCGCACAACCGTAGATTTCCGAGCGCGTCGCAACGATGCCCGCCGCGCGGGCGGATATCATTAGTCGCCTTGCTGTTCAGCCGCACGCAATCTTCCCGAAATTTGGGATGTGATCGGCCGTCTCTCTGTTTGCAACATGTATCAAATTGCCTTTCGAGGTCTAATCACAGTTGTTGTGTCGACGCCACATCTCCGGGTTATGACCCTCCGGAGCTGCAATGCAAGGGTCCGATTCACCGTATCCGCGCAGTGCATTGTATTGGGCGATTTGCTCTTGGCTAAGTAAAGGAGGTGTTTCCAGATGCCGGACCAGATGGATGTATCGCAACTCGGCCTGTGCGGCGGCTGAGGTCTCGATCAACGCACGCAACTGTTGCTGTTCCAGATTGCCCGCGCGGAATGCAGCTTCAATCGCGGCCTCGGCTTCGATAAACCGCACGCCCGCGTCCTGCGCTTCGCTTTGCATCGCGGCAAAGATCGTCTCGATTGCAGAAACCTGATCCGCACTTAACCCGATCTGGTCTTTCAGTTCCAGCAGATGTGCGGGACCGGGCACGCCGTTTAATTCGGCAGACGAGGCCAGCCCCCAGCCCGCACTGCGCCGCAGATCATCCAGTTCAGCATCCGACAGGGACTTGATCTCGCGTGCCTCAAACCCCGCATAGGACGAATGCGCGGCGTGGTCCTGTGCAAGCGCTGAAATTGGCCAGAGCAGCGCGGCAAGAAATGCGATCCGTTTCATGGCGATATCCTTTATTTGATAGATGCCCGCGCTTATTGCATGTGCCGCGCGCGGCTCATATGATCATGATCATGTCCGAAGCACTTGAAACAGTTTTCTCTCAGGCCCGGCCTCTGGCACTGGAGAATGGGCAAGCGCTGTTTCATGCAG
>JBOFFB010000686.1:0-3403 GCA_051648385.1 Allobosea sp. | reverse complement strand
CAAAACACCCTGTCTATCTGTGGACGCTGCCGATGTTCCACTGCAATGGCTGGTGCTTTCCGTGGTCGATCTCGGTGGTGGCGGGCACCCATGTCTGCCTCAGGCAGGTGCGGGCCAAAGCGATGTTCGACGCCATCGCAGACCATGGCGTGACCCATCTGTGCGGCGCGCCCATCGTCATGTCGGCGCTGCTCAACGCGCCTGCCGACGAAAAGCGCGAACTACCGCATGTGGTGCAGTTCTACACTGCAGCCGCGCCGCCGCCCGAAGCGACTTTGGCGGCGATGGCGAAGGCAGGCTTCAACGTCACGCACCTTTATGGGTTGACCGAAGTCTATGGCCCCGCTGTCGTCAATGACTGGCACGGCGACTGGGACCAGCTCGACGCTGGCGAGCAGGCGCGGCTGAAGTCGCGGCAGGGTGTGCTCTACAGCGCGCTCGAAGCACTCGATGTGCTTGATCCGGAAACCATGCAACCGGTTCCGCGCGACGGCCAGACAATGGGCGAGGTGATGTTTCGCGGAAATGTGGTGATGAAGGGCTATCTAAAGAACCCGGTTGCCACGAATGCGGCGTTCGCCGGTGGCTGGTTCCACTCCGGTGATCTCGGCGTGCGTTACCCTGATGGCTATATCCAGCTCAAGGACCGCTCGAAGGATATCATCATCTCCGGTGGCGAGAACATCTCGTCGATCGAGGTCGAGGACGCGCTCTACAAGCATCCGGCAGTGCAGGCGGCAGCCGTGGTGGCGAAGCCTGACGAGACATGGGGCGAGACGCCCTGTGCTTTCGTCGAACTCAAGCCCGGCGTGATGGCCACGAGTGACGAGATCATCGGCTGGTGCAAGACCCAGCTAGCCAGCTTCAAATGCCCCCGCTACGTGGTGTTTGTCGAATTGCCCAAGACCAGCACCGGCAAGATCCAGAAGTTTCGGCTGCGGGAGATGGCGAAGGCGGTTTGAGCTGCGTTGCATCTTGGTGTCATCCCCGGCGACGCGTAGCGTCAGGAAGGGGATCCACCATGGCTGGTAAAGTGGATCCCCTTCCCGGTCCTTGCGGACCGCCGGGGATGACACCAGCGTGGGTGATCAGATCGTGTCCTTGTCCGAGATTTTCACCCGCGCATCGGCGCGCTTGGTCAGATCCGGCAGGAGCTCCAGTCCGAGGCCAGGCTTGTCGCTGATGCTGACCATGCCGTTCTCGAGCTTTGGCAGCTCGGTGACAAGCTCCTTGTACCAGCCGGTGTAGAACGCGCGCACGCTTTCCTGGATCAGCGTGTTCGGCGCATGCAGCGAGAAATGGCAGGAGGCGGTGTAAACCACCGGGCCCGTGCAATCATGCGGTGCGACCGGCGTGTGCCAGGCTTCTGCCATGCCCGCGATCTTGCGGGCTTCCGACAAGCCACCGCACCAGCTCAGGTCCAGCATGACGACGCCAGCCGCGCCGGTCTCGAGATATTCGCGGAAGGCGTGGGTGTAGGACAACGTCTCCGAGGCGCAGACCCAGGCTTTCGAGTGGCGGGCATAATCCTTGAGATCGCCGATATTGTCGAGCCGGAATGGGTCTTCGTGCCAATAGGTGTCGAATTCCGCCAGCCGCTCGGCGAGCTTCTTGGCCATGGGCAGGCTCCACAGCGAGTGGAATTCGACCATGATGTCCATCTTGTCGCCAACCGCTTTCCTGATCTTACGGAAAGGTTCGAGCGCGGTGTTCAGCTCCTGCGGGGTCATGTCGAAGCCGCCGGTGCGTTCTGCGGCGATGTCGAAAGGCCAGATCTTCATGCCGGTGATGCCCTGTTCGAGCAGCGAGTGGGCCACGCCGTCGGCGCGGTTGAGGAAGCCTTCGAGGTCTTCGTAAGGTCCACCCTGTTCGCCAAGATGCCAGTTGGCCACGGCCTGGGCGCGGCTATCGCGAATGTACTTGTAACCCGCGCAGGTGTTGTAGACGCGGATGGTGTCGCGGCTGCGCCCGCCCAGCATGTCGGCCACCGGCCTGCCATGAACCTTGCCGAAAATGTCCCACAGCGCGATGTCGATGGCCGAATTGCCGCGCGTCTCGACCCCTGCAGAGCGCCAGCCGAGATAGTTGCGCAACTTGAGATTGATGGCCTCGATGCGGAGCGGATCTTCGCCGATCAGCTTCGGTGCCACTGTCTCGTGGAGGTATGCCTCGACGGCTTTTGGTCCCATGAACGTCTCGCCAAGCCCGCTGACACCCTCATCCGTGTGCAGACGCACAAAGATGATGTTGCCGAACTCTTCGAGCCGGATGGTTTCGAGGCGGGTGATTTTCATGGGGTGCTTTAGCGTTGATGGACAATTACGCTCACCGTCATTCCGGGGCGGCGCAGCCGAGCCCGGAATGACGATGAGCGTTCGATGTCAGCCGCGGATTTTCGCAAGCTCCGCCTGCATCCGGTCCACGGTTTCCTTGCCGATGGTCGCCGCGCCGCGCTCGTAGACGGGCTTGACCACCTCGCGCATGCGCTTCTGCTGCTCGGGCGCGATCTCGTTGATGCTCATGCCCTGGGTTTTCAGGTTCGTGAGTGATTTCAGCGAAAGCGCGCGCGAGACGCTGCGCTGCTCCTTCTGGCCCTCGGCGGCGCATTCGGTCAGCGCCTTCTGCTCATCGGCGGAGAGCCGGTCGAACAGGGCCTTGGAATAGAGGATCAGGAACGGCGTGTAGGCGTGGTTGGTGATCGAAAGGAACTTCTGCACCTCGTAGAGCTTCGAGGTATCGATGGTCACGAACGGGTTTTCCTGCCCGTCGATTGCCTTGGTCTCAAGCGCGGCGAACACCTCCTGGAAAGCCATCGGCACGGCGTTGGTGCCGACCGTGCGGAAGGTGTCGAGGAAGATGTTATTCTGCATGACGCGGACCTTGAGACCCGGAAAATCCTCGACCTTCTCGACTGGCTTTTTCGAGTTCGTCAGGTTGCGGAAGCCGTTTTCCCAGTAGGAGAGGTTGACGAGGCCAACAGCGGGCAGCTTATCGGTGATGAATTTGCCGAAAGGGCCGTCGAGGATGGCGTCAGCTTCCTTTTCATTGGCGAACAGGAACGGCAGATCGAACACACCGAGATCAGGCAGGATGCCGACCAGCGGCGAAGACGATGTCACCACCATTTCCTGCGTGCCCGAGCGCAGCGCCTGCGTGGCCTGCAGGTCGCCGCCGAGCGCGCCGCCCCAGAAGGCCTGAAGCTTCATCTTTCCGCCGGATTTCGTGGCAAGGCACTGGGTCATCTTGGTGACGCCGTTGCCGACGGGATGGTCGGCGTTGATGCCGTTCGAGACGCGGATCGTTCGCTCGGCGAATTGCGCATTGGCTGTGCCGGTCATCAGTGCGAGTGCGCCGACGGCAGCGATCAGGGTTGCTTTCAACATGGGTCTTCCTCCGGTTGGGT
>JBOFFB010000685.1:0-11723 GCA_051648385.1 Allobosea sp. | reverse complement strand
CGAGCTCGGCTTCTTCGCCGTCGTTCACAAGATCGGCTGCGCTCTGGCCGGATGCCGCCATGCGCATGTCGAGCGGACCATCAAAGCGGAAGGAAAAACCGCGTTCGGGCTGATCGAGTTGCATCGAGGAGACGCCGATATCGAGCACGATGCCATCAAGTGGAGCAAAACCGGCGTTGTCCGCTTCGGTGGCAAGGTCGCCAAAGGTGGCCTCGACAAGTTTGAGGCGCCCATTGGCTTCATTGACGAGATCGTAACCGCCAGTGATCGCGGTCGGGTCGCGGTCCAGCGCCAGTACCTTGACGCCGTCTGCCGCGCCAAGAATGGCGCGCGTGTAGCCGCCAGCGCCGAAGGTACCGTCGAGGATGCGATGGTTTGGCTTGATGGCGAGCGCTTCGATCACTTCAGCCAACAGAACCGGTGCATGTGAAGCCTTGGCATGACGGGCCGGTCCGCCAGCGACAGGTTCGAAACCCTTGCCGCGGCCCGTCATGACAGGTTGCCTTCCGTCTGGCCTTTTTGTGCACGCCACTGGTGTCCTAGGCTTTGTTTGAGGTCCCTCAAACGTCCGCGCGCGCCCTCCAAGCGCAAACGGAACTGCTCCGGCTCCCAGATCTGGAACTTGGCCCCGAGGCCCACGAACGTCACCTGATCGCGGATCGAAGCGTACGCCTTCAGGCTTTCGGTCAGCTGCACGCGGCCCTCCGGATCGATCTTGAGGACCTCCGAGACACCCAGAAGGGCGGTCGACAGATGGTCGCGCTCGTCCGAATACGGCGGCAAGGTCGACAAGAGGCCGTCGATATCCATCAGCAGCGCGTTGCCGCCCGCGTCCAGAGCCATCATGTCCAAAGCCGGATGCACATACAGTCCCTCGAACCCGTCCCGCCCCAGAACCAGCCGGAAGGTTGCCGGGATCGAGACGCGACCCTTGGCATCCAGCCGATTGGTGAAGTTCGACACAAAACGGTCCATGGACCTTACGCTCACTCGGCAAACGCCCGGTTGCCCGACGCGGAACTGACGATAAATCTACGATACCCAATGCAATCCCTGCACCTGCGCCCGCCAGAAACGCCTGCTCCGCCACAGAGCTTTTGCCGTTCCCGCAGCCGAAAACCTTGGTCACGCCCCCGCCTGCAACAGCCGATCCGCTGGCCTCCCGAGCCCGGAATCGGACCGCTGTGAGTGCCTGAAACAGGCTCAAACCAGACGGGACAAGATGGGATATCATGGGCATTTGTGGGCGTCAACGATCCGAAAGGCGAAATCCCGACGCATTGCGGGCCTTGGATCATCACACACCGTTAGGGTTAAGGAAGCGTGAGCGAAGGGGTTCATTGCGCCTGCCGGGACCACCTGTTTCCGCATTGCGACACCTCACCCGGGGCCATTGCGTCCGGCGATTTGGCGACTATGGTTGAGGCTGATCGAGGAATACGCCATGGGGCACAGCTTTCGCAGCTTGCAAGGGTTCGTTGCCATCCTTCTGCTTGGCGCAGGAATGACGCAGCCAGCGCGCGCCCAGGTTCCGCCGAGTGCAGCAGAGATCGAGCGGTATTCGGGCTTGCTCGGCGTCGCGGCTTCAGGTGCAACCAGTTCCATTCGCGAGATGATCATCAATGGACTTGACCCGAATGTGCGCGACGGCAACGGGCGCACGCCATTTCATGTGGCGGCGTTTCTGAAACAGCGGGTCGCCATGGAAGAACTGGCTGCAGGCGGTGCCGATGCGAACCTGCTCGACAACCAGCGCTATGACGCTGTGACCATCGCTGCGGTGGCGGATGACCCCGAAACCATGAGCGTTGCCATCCGCCTCGGCAACCGGGCGCGGAACATCACCAGCATCTATGATGGAACTGCACTGATTGCCGCCGCGCATCTCGGTCACGACGAGGTTGTCAGGCGGCTGATTGCGGCAGGTGCCCCACTTGATCACATCAACAACCTTGGCTGGACCGCGCTGATCGAAGCTGTGGTTCTCGGCGATGGAGGTCGGCGCCATCAGGCTTGTGTTGCCGCGTTGTTGGCCGCACAAGCCAATCCAAACATCGCTGATCGAGGCGGCATGACACCACTGGCGCTGGCAAAGCGGCGTGGCTTTGCGGAAATGGCGCGCATGATCGAAGCTGCAGGCGGGCGCTGAGCAATTCAGGGGAGGCAAATTTGGCAACACAGATCGATCTCAAGGGCCGCGTCGCGGTCATCACGGGTGGCGCGCGCGGCATCGGCTATGCAGCGGCGCAGCGCATGCTCGCCTCAGGTGCAACGGTGGTGCTATGGGATATGGATCGGGGCAAGCTGGACGAGGCGCGGGGCGAATTGTCGACGGCGGGCAACGTTTCGTGTGATGTCGTCGAACTTACTGATGAGCATTCCGTCAGTGCCGCAACCGATGCCGTGATCGCGCGCCACGGAAAGATCGATATCCTCGTCAACAATGCGGGCATCACGGGGGGCAACGCCAGGACATGGGAGCTTGAGCCTGATGTCTGGCGCAAGGTGATCGAGGTCAACCTCGTCGCGCCGTTCCTCGTCTGCCATGCCGTCGTGCCGAAGATGCTGACGGGCGGCTATGGCCGGATCATCAACATCGCCTCGATCGCCGGCAAGGAAGGCAACCCCAACGCCTCGCACTATTCAGCGTCGAAAGCCGGCCTGATCGGATTGACCAAGTCGCTTGGCAAGGAACTGGCCCAATCGAACGTGATGGTGAATTGCATCACGCCCGCTGCGGCCAAGACCGACATCTTCCATCAGATGAAGCCTGAATTCATCCAGTTCATGCTGTCAAAGATCCCGATGGGCCGTTTTGTCGAAGTCGACGAGATCGCCGCCATGATCGCGTGGTTGGCAAGCGAAGAGTGCTCGTTCACCACTGGTGCCGTGTTCGACATTTCGGGCGGTCGCGGCACTTATTGAGAGTAGCGGTAGGGCGCGGTGTAAGCGAGCGCCTCGTCAAGGCGGCTGGGGTCCGTCGGAGCTGGCAAGACGGCCAGTGATGTCACACTCAGCCCAACAGCCTCGAGTTTTTGCCGGCCACCCTGGCCGTCGATCTCGAATGTGTAGAGAGCCTGGCGGACGGAAGCACCCAGTCGGACAAGGAGGCTTGCGGCAGCAATGCCGGTGTTGCCAGAGACCAGCACGTCATCGATCAGGACGATGGTCTTGCCGGTCAGATTGAGGCCTCGCGCGATGACCAGGCCGTCGCCGAGATGATACGAGTTTTCGAGATTGCGAAGCAGATCCACAGCAAGCGAGTCGATTTTTCGCACGACAACGAAGCCTGTTTTCGCGTGCATCGCGAGTGCTCCCGCCAGCACGCCGCCTCCTGTGTCGATTCCGGCGACCACGTCGATGTTCGGTGGCAGTCGGGCGGCAAACTGATCTATCAGCTGGCGACACGAACCTTCATCCGCATTGTCGGTGCTTGCACCTGGGTAAGCCGCGCTAGGCTTCGGATAATCCAGCCATTTTCGTTGCAACACGACATGCTCCCAAGTCCGCCAGTCAGCCAGTCAGCCAGTCAGCCATAGCCCATTCGATGCGTCCCGTGTCGTCAACACTGTAGCCGCGGGTTAAAGTTGTCGTCGGATGGTAAAGCGGACATGCAAAATGCAATTTTAAGTTGTATAATTTGTTAACGCAGCCAGTTGAATATACTCCCGCCCTTGCGGGGGAATACCGCCATGCGTTCACGTCTCACACTTGGTCAGCTGATTCCCGGAGCGTCTGCGCTTCTGCTTGCATCCGGGATTCTGGTGATGATTGCGATCGCCAGCCTTTGGAACTGGTTCCAGACCTGACGTCAGATGCCGGACGAGCACAAGGTCGCGATTGCCTTGCACGTGTCGAAGGCCAGCGTGCCTGAAAGGTTTGAGCAGACGACTTGAAGAAGGTGCCAGTCGGCCTGTAAGCCGGGTTCTGGAGGGCCAGGGTTGCCCCTGACGTGACGGCCATTCCTCTGGGATGCCTGTTGCCAGGCACCTCGAGCAACCAACCCGGGTGTCTCAGCCGGAACGGCCTGCCAGCCTTGCGGCCGGCGCGACACCCCTATTCGGTCTTGCTCCCGATGGGGCTTGCCATGCCGTTCCTGTTGCCAGGTCCGCGGTGCGCTCTTACCGCACCTTTTCACCCTTACCGCACCCGAAAGCACGGCGGTTCGATCTCTGTGGCGCTGTCCCTGGGGTCACCCCCGCCGGACGTTATCCGGCATCGCTGTTCCGTGGAGCCCGGACTTTCCTCGACATCTGCATGCCGTGGCCGTCCGACCGACTGGCGGCATCGCTGTGCGCCGCTCACCCGCCATAGTCAAGTTCATGGTTTGTCAGGAGCGGGCCATCAGCACGCGGGCACGGCCGCAGTAGGCGCGGTTGGCGCTGTTCATGCGGGTTGCGCCGAGCCCGCTCTGGTAGCGCATGATCGTGCCGCAGGTGTCGCCCCGCGCCATGCTGTAGGCCCGCGCCAGATACTTCATGCCGTATGTCAGGTTGGTGTCCGCATCGAGCAAGCCACCCGGCCCGCCGCGGTAGCCCATTGAACGCGCGGTGCCGAGGCGTATCTGCATCAATCCATAATTGCCTTTGCTGGCGATGCCGGGCCGAAAATTGCTCTCAAGCCTGATTACGGCTTTTGCGAGTGGTACTGGAACGCCGGCCTTCTGCGCATGGCGTGTGATTTTTTCACCCAATGAAGTAGAACTGGCATTGGTAGCATTCGCAGATTGTTGAGACGACCAGGCAAGCGCGATTGCGATAGAAAATGCCCCAATCATCATGCGCATTGACACCATTTTCTTCATGGATTTCTCATTTTCATCTGTCCGGCATTCCATCATTATCATGCTCTGATGGATTCGTGTTCATAGTGTGACCATTTGCACTTCGGCAAGTGAGTGATTGTCGTTTGTTGCACTGACCCAGCGACAAGTACTAGCTTTTCATAGGCGAGGCCTGCTAAACTCGACAGAGCTGTGCGAGGGCGGGGGTGGATTGCCTGGCGGTCTCGAAAGCGCCTGATTGAACTGTTCATTGACGATGGCGGCGGCGTTGAGTCGGACTGCGATCTGACCAAATGGGAGCGTTACAAATGAAGAAGATTATTGCCCTTGCCGTTGTCGGCCTGGCCCTTGGTGCCTGCAACAGCCCTGGTGAACGCGCAGTCGGCGGCGGTCTGATCGGTGCCGGTGCCGGTGCATTGCTTGGCGGCGCAGTCGCGGGTTCCCGCGGTGTGGCAGCTGGCGCTGTGATCGGTGGTCTCAGTGGCGCTGTTATTGGCGCAGCCACGACGCCCAACCAGCGCTCCGGTCGTTGCCCGCGTGGCACCTATCTCGCCAGCGACGGCTACTGCTACCGCTATTGAGCCACATCTGACGCGGTGCCAGGGAGCATGACACCATGTGGAATGCCATGTGGGGCAAGCTCGGCGGTGCCGGAATTGGCCTTGCAGTTGGTGGTCCGATTGGCGCGCTGATCGGTGCCATTGCAGGCCATGTGATTTTCGACCGGGACGGCGGCCTGCTAGGTGCGCCAGACCGGTCGATTGTTTTCACGACCGGCATGGTGGCGCTGTCGGCCAAGATGGCCAGGTCGGACGGCGTGGTGACGCGCGATGAAGTATCTGCGTTTCGCAGCCTTCTTGACGTGCCGCCCACGGACTTGCCGCGGATCGAGGCATTGTTCGATCTGGCGAAGGCGACCACCGCTGGCTACGAAGCCTATGCGCGCCAATTGTCTGACCTGTTCTCGGATGAGCCTGCGCTGCTCGAAGATATCCTTGACGGGCTATTCCATGTCGCAGCAGCGGATGGTGTGCTGCACGAGGCCGAGCATGACTACCTTCTGGCAGTCTCAGGCATTTTCGGTTTCAGCGACAAACTATTTTCCCAGATCGAGGCGCGTCATGTCAGGCGTGCCGATGACCCATACCGCGTGCTTGGCGTGACGCGCCAGATGGGTCTTGCCGATATCAAAACTGCGTGGCGCTCGCTTGTCAGCGAGCATCACCCGGACAAGGCGCTTGGCCGGGGTTTGCCGCCCGAAGCCATCGCCATTGCCACTGAGCGTCTGGTTGCAATCAACGCTGCCTGGGCACGCATCAGCAGCGAACACGCCGATGAAACAAGCGTGGTGGCCCGGAAAACCGCTTCCTGAAGGCAAGCGATATCCTGTATTACCGCGTCATGAACGACGCCGCCACGCCTGACAGCCGCTTCGCCGCAAAAATCTTCGCCTCGCCCAACCATGGGCCACGCAAGCACGCCGATGGCAGCGAGGGCAGGCGGCCCGACATGCTGATCTTGCACTACACCGGCATGCCTGATGCCGGGCAGGCGCTGCAGTGGCTGTGCAATCCTGTGTCATCCGTGTCCTCGCACTACTTTGTCTTCGAGAACGGCCATACGCTGCAACTGGTGCCCGAAGAGCGCCGCGCCTGGCACGCGGGCCTGTCGCATTGGCAGGCTGAAACGGACATCAACTCCTGCTCGATCGGTATCGAAATCGCCAATCCGGGCCATCCGGGTGGCATGCCAAAGTATCCTGAGACGCAGATCGGTGCGGTACTTGGCCTCTGCCGTGATATCTGCCAGCGCTGGAACATTCCACCCGAGCGCATTCTGGCCCATTCGGATGTGGCGCCGGGCCGCAAGATTGATCCGGGCGAAAATTTCCCGTGGGATGATCTGGCAGAGGGCGGCGTTGGCCTTTGGGTCAGGCCTGTTCCGATTGCTGGCGGGCGCTTCTTCAGTTTTGGCGACAGTGGCGTGCCGGTGGAAGCCTTGCAAGCCATGTTTGCCATGTTCGGTTATGGTTTGCCGGTCAATGGCCGGTTCTGCGAGCAGACAAAGGCTGTTGTGGAGGCTTTCCAGCGCCATTGGCGACAAAGCTGCGTGGACGGGGTTGCCGACGCCTCGACCATCACCACCTTGCGTGACCTTCTTGCCGAGGTGCAGGCACGGACGCCAGTTGTCGGGTAAACGCGCGAGATTGCTGAAATGTAATGATGCCGCACCTTCTGGCCGACGCAATCGGTGATATGATGTCATGTCAGTTGCGCGGGGTTTCACATGAACGCGCGCACGGACGTTTTGGGGGATATGTCTTGAAGCGGTGGCTCTGGCCTGCTGTGATTGCGCTTCTGGTGTCGGCTGCCGCAGGCAGCTATGCTTATTCCGTGTCCGGCAACGGCAGCAATGATCCGCCATTTCGGCTAGCCAGCATCGATCGTGGCAACATCACCGCCTCGGTCCGCGCAACGGGCACTCTCACGCCTGTATCCACTGTTCTGGTCGGCTCGCAACTGTCGGGACTGATTGTCGAAATCCTCGTCGATTTCAATTCTCAGGTGAAGGCGGGGCAGGTTGTCGCGCGGCTTTTCTCTGACCAGATCAGGGCAAGGCGCGATGGCGCGGCGGCTGAAATGGCGGCAGCCGACGCAGATGTCGGAGTAAAGCGGGCGCAACTTGACCGCGCCCGCGCCACGCGCCTGAGGGCGGATTCCAACCTTCGCGACATTGCTGCCCAACGCGAGCGCGCCGTTGCGATGCTGGCAGAAAACCGGCGTTCGCTTGAGCGGCAAAGTGATCTGTTCCGCACGGGTTCGGGCTCGCGCGCCGTGTTTGACGCTGCCAAGACTCAGGTTGAGATGCAGAGCGCGCAACTCACGTCGGTGGATGCGCAAACCGCTTCCGCACAAGCTGAAATCGTCGGCCTCGAGGCGGATATCGCGCTGGCCAACGCGCAGGTGAAGGCTTCCGAGGCCGTACGTCTGCAGCGCAGGGCGCGGCTGGCTGATATCGAGATCGATTTGTCGAATACTGACATCCGCTCGCCTGTCGACGGTGTGGTGGTGCAACGTCAGATCGAGCTCGGGCAGACGGTGGCTGCATCGTTCTCGTCGCCGACGCTGTTCACGATTGCCGAGGATCTGCGCCGCATCGAAATTTATTCGAACATTGACGAAGCTGACGTCGGGCGGATCAAGGCTGGTCAGAAAGTCAATTTCACGGTGAATGCTTATCCCAACCGCACCTTCGAAGGCGCGGTAAAGGTCGTCAGGCTCGGCGCACAAACGGTGCAGAATGTGGTGACCTATACCGGCGTGATCGTGGTCGACAACACCGACATGGCACTCTTGCCAGGCATGACGGCGAACCTGCAGGTCATCACCGACGAGCGCCAGAATGTGCTGCGTGCGCCCAATGCCGCGCTGCGCTTCAAGCCGGTTAACAATGCCGCGCTGGTGAGTGGTGCGAATGCTCAGGTTGAGGAGCCGTCGCCGTTCGCGCAAGGACCGGGTGGTGGTGCCGGAGCCAATCGCGCGGCGCAAGTCTTCCGCGAACGCCTTGTGACCGAAGTCAAGCCGACACCGGAGCAGCTTGCTGCCATAGACAGCGTTCTGGAAGCCGGGCGTGAACGGCTGCGTGCCGAGCGCCAGGGTGCCAGCCCCGAGGAAATCCGCCGCAACGCGCAACTGATGAGGCGCGAGAACGCAACGAAGATTGCACAGGCGCTTGATCCCGAACGGCGTGCCCGCTTCGAAAAGGCGATGGCTGATCTGCAAGCCCAGAACCGGCAGCGCCAGCAGCGCGAGACGACCCCCGGCAGGGTTCACATCGTGGGTGAGGACGGTCAGCCCAAGGCTATCGACGTGCGCCTCGGCGTGACAGATGGTGCGGTCACCGAGATCATCGGCAGCGAGCTGCAGCCCGGTGCCAACCTGATCACTGGCGGCGGCCCGCTCAAGGCAGCGCAGCCTGTGGTGGTCAACCGGGCTCGCAGCCCGCGCCTGTTCTAGGGCATCCGGCATGGCCCTGATCGAGGCGCGCGAACTCTCCCGGGCCTACAATCTTGACGCAGGCCGCGTCGTCGCGCTTGATCGCATCGACCTCGACATCGAGGCAGGTGATATGGTGGCGATCATGGGGCCGTCAGGCTCCGGCAAATCAACGCTGATGAACCTGATCGGCTGCCTCGACAAACCGACCGGCGGCACCTACCGTTTTGACGGTGTGATGGTGGACCAGCTTGATGCCAACGGTCTCGCAGGCCTGCGCAACCAGAAGATCGGCTTCGTCTTCCAGCAGTTCAACCTTCTCGCCCGTGCGGACGCGGCGACGAATGCCGAATTGCCGATGCTCTATGCTGGCATGGACCGAAAGGCACGACGCAAGCGGGCGTTTGATGCCCTTGGCCGTGTGGGCCTGTCCGACCGTTGGCACCACAAGCCGATGCAGCTTTCGGGCGGCCAGCAGCAGCGCGTGGCGATTGCCCGCGCGCTGGTGAATGATCCGCGTCTGATCCTTGCTGACGAGCCGACCGGAGCGCTCGATTCAAAGACCGCGCTCGACATCCTTGCGCTGTTCCAGGCCCTCAACCGTGAGGGAGTCACTGTGGTCATCGTCACCCACGATCCGGAGGTGGCGCGGCATGCGCGCCGCGTGGTGCGTTTCCGTGACGGTCGCATCGTGTCCGATAACCGGCAGGAGCCAGCCAGTGCCGCCGATGGCCTCGCAGAGCTGCTGCGCGGCGCCGACGAAACCGACAAGGTGCTGGCATGAACCTGATGGAAGCGCTGCGCTCGGCCCTGCAGGCCATCATGGCCAATGCACTGCGTTCGATCCTTACCATGCTTGGCATCATCATCGGTGTGGCTGCGGTCATCGCCATGGTTGCCATCGGCTCTGGCGCGCGGGCGCGGGTTAATGACCAGATCAGGAGCCTGGGGGCCAATCTTGCGATCATCACCGCAGGCAATGTGCAGGTCGGTGGTGTGCGCCTTGGGGCGGGAGCGTCATCGTCTCTGACCGACGAGGACGCCAACGCCATCAAGCGTGAGATCGAAGGCGTCGAAGCATCTGCGCCTTTCATCCGTTCACAGGCGCAAGCGATCTATCAAGGCACCAACTGGTCGACCGGGATTCAGGCCGTCACCAACGAGTTCTTCGTGGCCCGCGAGTGGGACGTGCCGGTTGGACGTCAATTCGACCCGGATGAATTGAGGCGTGGCGAGATCGTTGCCATCCTCGGCCGGACAGTGGCGACCACGCTGTTTGGCGATGCCGACCCTCTCGACCAGATCGTGCGCGTGCGCAACACGCCGTTCAAGGTGATTGGCGTTGCTGCATCCAAGGGCCAGTCCGCCTTCGGGCAGGATCAGGACGACGTCATCTTCGTGCCGCTGGAGACAGGCCGCCGCCGCATCATGGGGCGCAACTACGCGCGTGACCGCTCTGTCGCCTCCGTGTTCGTCAAGTTCGAGCAGGAGGCCACAATGGTCAACGGCATCGAAGAAATCCGCGCCTTGCTGCGCCAGCGCCATCGCTTGCCGGAAGAAGCGGAGGATGACTTCTCCGTCCGGAATCTCACCGAAATCGCCAACACGGCAACCGCAAGCGCGCGCACGTTATCGTTCCTGCTGGCGGCCGTGGCGGCCGTGTCGCTGCTGGTTGGCGGCATCGGCATCATGAACATCATGCTGGTGTCGGTGACGGAGCGCACACGCGAGATCGGGCTCAGGCTCGCGGTGGGGGCGCGCCCGCGCGACGTCTTGTCACAGTTTCTGATCGAGGCGACCACGCTGGCCTCGATCGGCGGTGCGCTGGGGGTGGCTCTGGGGCTGGCGATCGCGCTTACAATTGCCAAGACAGCGGGCTGGCCGATGCTGGTTTCGCCCGAATCCATTCTGATTGCTGTCGGGGTATCGGGACTGGTCGGCGTCTTCTTCGGATTTTATCCGGCAAGGCGCGCGGCGAAACTTGATCCGATCGAGGCGCTGAGGCGCGAATAACGCCCGCTCTTTGGTATGCGCAAAAAACAACGCTTCAGGGTTGTTGAATTTAATGTATGCACTAATTGCTTGTATCGAAGAATGGTCCGTTAGGGCCGTTCCGATTCTTCTGTTTTGTTCATTTTGTAATCCTGACCTGGTTGAGTTCCATGTCCCAATCCATTGCGCCACCCCTGATCATCAGCGCGGATGATGTCGTTGCGACCTCGGGGCGCATGGGCGTGGCAACGTCGGTCGCAGCCCTTCGTGATTTATTGAGCGTCAGCCTAGCGCCATTCGGTTTCATGGGGTTCACGTTCGCCGCCATTCGCCGGGTCAAGTCAGTATTCCTTCATGCGGAAATCGTGTCGACATGGCCACGCAAACTGCAGACGACATTTCAGCAACATGAGTTGTTCAACGTTGATCCAGTCATACTGCGCTCGCGCGCGTGCGCCGAACCATTTGTCTGGGACCTTTCGATCTATGAACGTGGCAACGCCATACACGAGCAGCTAGTCGCCCTGCGGGTGTCCATCGGTGTAACCGGTGGCATCTGCATTCCGGTGTCCGAGGCTTTTCAGGGGCGAAGCGTGCTCTATCTGAGTGGCGACAACTTCAGCTGTTCGCCACAGATGATCCTTGCACTTCAACTACTTGCCGAGCATTTTGCAGCCCGCATCTACTCGCTCGGCGGCAGCGAAGAGCGCGGTGGCAAACAGACCTCATTCAACCTCGAATCCGGTGAATTATCGCCGCGTGAACGCCAGGTTTTTGGTTGGATCGCGTTCGGGAAATCCAGCCGCGAAATTGCGATGATTCTGGAGATAAGTGAGCACACCGTGAATGACTACATCGCATCAGGCGTGGCGAAGCTCAACGCCTCGAATCGCACCGAAGCGGTGTTGCGGGCTCTGCTGACCAATCAGATCGATTTGTCGTAATCATTACCA
>JBOFFB010000684.1:0-2236 GCA_051648385.1 Allobosea sp. | reverse complement strand
AAGAAGTCGTTTGGCAGTTGGACATCGAGGGGCAGGTAGAACCGGACAGCGCCCTGTCCGATATAGGTGCTCCAGTGGTCCACGTCCTGGTCGCCCCTTAGGAGCTGGTCGAGCTGGGCCGAGATGTCCCGGGTCGCATAGATCGAACTGTTCTGCCGCAGCTGCAGATCCACGATCAGCTCAGGGCGGTCGGATGACGGGAAGAACTGCTGAGGAACGAACCGGGTGCCGTAGACCGATGCGCCAAATAGGGCCAGCGTGAGGAGGATTGTAACCCAGCGTGAGCGCATCGCCAGCACCAGGCAGCGGCGGAAGGCACGCATGATCGGGCGAGGCTCCCCCGAATGCGCTGCCCTGGGCCTTTTCAGGATCCAAACGCCGAGCAAGGGGGCGAAGAGGACCGCGACCACCCACGACGCGATCAGCGCGATGGCGACAACGGCGAAAATCGAGAATGTGTACTCACCTGCGGCACTGCGCGCGAACCCGATGGGCACGAACCCCGCGACGGTGACGAGCGTGCCGGTGAGCATCGGAAAGGCGGTCGAGGTGTAGGCGAACGTGGCGGCGTGCTCCTTGTCGTCGCCATGCTCCAGCCGCGTGACCATCGTCTCGACCGTGATCATGGCATCATCGACCAGCAAGCCGAGGGCGATGATGAGGGCGCCCAGCGAGATCCGCTGAAGGTCGATTCCGAAGACGCTCATCGCCACGAACACCACGGCGAGCACCAGCGGAATCGCGAGGGCTACCACGGCGCCCGCCCGCAGACCGAGGCTGACCAGGCTGACGGCAAGGACGATGGCAACCGCCTCCCACAGCGCCTCCATGAATTCGTTCACCGCGTGCTCGACGGTCATGGGCTGGTCAGCGACGAGCTTCGCATCTATCCCGACCGGCAAGTCCGCGACGATCTCCGCCATGGCCCGCTCGACATTTTGTCCGAGGGCCAGCACGTCACCGCCCTTGCGCATGGCGATGGCGAGCCCGATTGCGTCCTGCCCGTTGACGCGGAGCAATGGCTGCGCAGGGTCGGCGGGGCCGCGTGTAACGCGCGCGATGTCGCCCAGGCGGATGATCCGGCCGTTCGCCACGAAGTTGACGCCCAGGATGTCCTGGTCGGACTGGAATGCGCCTGACACACGGATGAGGATCTTTTCATCACCGGTCTGCACCACACCGGCAGGCGTGACGGCGTTCTGGGCTTGCAGGGCAGCAATCAGCGTCGCGCGGTCGACTCCAAGGCCCGCCAGCTGCTCAGTCGAGAACTCGACGTACACGCGCTCGTCCTGGGCTCCAAGGACGTCAATCTTCGATATGTCCGACAGCTGAAGGAGCCGGTTGCGGACATCGTCCACGTAGTCCCGCAACTCGCGATGTGTGAACCCCTCCGCGGTGAAACCGTAGACAATGCCGTAGGTATCCCCGAACTCATCGTTGAAATCAGGGCCGACGATTTCTTGCGGCAGCGTATTGCAAATGTCGCCCACCTTTTTGCGCACCTGGTACCAGATGTCCGGCACTTCGGTCGGGGGCGTCGAGTCCTTCAGGTAGACGAAGATCGTGGCATGGCCCGCGCTCGTGTAGCTGCGCAGGTAATCCAGGTTCGGCGTTTCTTGGAGCTTGCGCTCAAGACGGTCCGTCACCTGTTCGAGCGTGTCTCCGACTGTGGCTCCGGGCCAGGCGGCGTGCACCACCATGGTCTTTATCGTGAAGTCCGGATCCTCGCTGCGCCCGAGCCGGAAGTAGGACCAGATGCCGGCGACAACAATGACGAGCATGAAATAGGTCACGAGCGGACGGTGTCGGATCGCCCATTCGGAGAGGTTGAAGCGCTTCATCGGGCGGCTCCCAGGAGCCGCACCTTCTGGCCCGGGCGGAGTACCTGTACTCCAGCAGTGACCACCACGTCGCCAGACTTCAGACCCTGCGAGATCACGACGCTGGCCGGATCGTAGTGCATAACATCGACATTGCGCAGCGACACCGTCTGCGTCTGCGGGTCGAAGATCCACACCGCCGGCCGTCCGTTCGCCGCGATAAGCGAACTCGCCGGAACCTCCACGCCGGGGGGAGCAGCCAACTGGATGCGGCCGGTGACCGTGGATCCCAGCCTCATGCCCTCGGGTGGATCGGTGATGCCGACCTTGACCTGGAATGTCCGTGTGGTGGAATCCGCCTGGGGTGCTACCTCCCGGACCCGGCCGGTCGCTTTCACAGTCGGATCTTCGGCGAG
>JBOFFB010000683.1:0-12730 GCA_051648385.1 Allobosea sp. | reverse complement strand
CGGAACACGCTCCTCCAGCCGGATATAGCTGAACATTCCCTCAACCCGATCATCCCGTCCGCGCATCGCAAATCACTCCAAACCCGCAATGGAGTGAATCACAAAACCGAAAATCCGGGGAGAGTTTTTCAGCAGCCTGCTAGTCTATCGAAACAAATCATAAAAACGGATGGTGCCCCTAGCCGGAATCGAACCAGCACTCCTTGCGGAATCCGATTTTGAGTCGGACGCGTCTACCAGTTCCGCCATAGGGGCCCGCAGCGCGTTTAGCTGGAATGGGCCGTCGTGGTCAATGGCGAAGATGGATTTGCGGGCATCCTTTGCTCACGATAGACAGGTGACATGAAACCTGCCCGTGGCCTTGGCCAATCTCTACCGCAGCTTGTTGTCGATACCGCGCTGGCGCCGCGCATGGCGCTGACGCTGCTGACAGGCGCTTCCGCGCTGTTGCTGGCAGCAGCCTGGTTTTTCCAGCTGGCTCTGGGCATGCTGCCGTGCAAGCTGTGCCTCGAACAACGCTGGCCGCACTATCTCGTCATTCTGATCGGCATCGGGCTCCTGGCCCGGCTCAATCTCGGGAGCGAGATCGAGCGAGCCAGCGTGCAGCGTTCCGGCACCTTGCGGTTTGGCGTTGGGCTGCTTGCGATGGTGTTCGCTGTGTCGGCGGCGATGGGTACCTATCATGCCGGCGTCGAGTGGGGCTGGTTTGCCGGTCCCAGTGATTGCGGCAGCGCCAGCCCTGCGGCAGCGGGCTCGATGGGTGATTTCCTGAAGCAGCTGCAGACGACCCGCGTCGTAAGCTGCACCGAGGCTGCATGGCGGTTTCTGGGCCTGTCGATGGCGGGCTGGAATGGGCTGATTTCGCTGGGCCTTGCGGCATTTGCCGCGACTGCCGTCTGGAAATCTCAGGGCTCCAGTTCGCTGTCCCAATAAAGATAGTCCATCCAGCTGTCGTGCAGGAAGTTGGGCGGGAAGAGCTTGCCAGCGCGGTGCAGGTCATTGACCGTCGGCGCATAGGGCTTCTGCTGCGGGAACATCTCCGCCACCTTGGGCAACTTGTCGCCCTTGCGCAGGTTGCACGGCGAGCAGGCGGCCACGACGTTTTCCCACGTGGTCAATCCGCCCTTCGAGCGCGGGATGACATGGTCGAATGTCAATTCCTCGCGGGCGGCGCAATACTGGCAGCTGAATCTATCCCGCAGGAAGACGTTGAAGCGGGTGAAGGCGGGGTGGCGCGAGGGCTTCACATAGGTCTTGAGGCACACGACCGATGGCAGCCGGAATGAGAAGCTCGGCGAGCGCACAAATGTATCATACTCGGAGACAATGTTGACGCGATCCATGAACACCGCCTTGAGCGTGTCCTGCCAGCACCAGAGCGAGAGTGGGTAATAGCTCAGAGGCCGAAAATCGGCGTTGAGCACGAGGGCCGGGCATTGGTCCGGCGACATCACTGGTGGGACGTGCACGGTCAACGCGCGTCACTCCAACAACCACATGCGGAATCACAAGCAATTCCGCTCGTACACAAATGTAGGGCAAAGATGACAGCGTTGTGAAGATGCCCGGCCAACGAGGATGTCAGCCGGCTTGGCATCACCGGGTCGGAACGGGCTTTTCCCCGCGATAGTCGTAAAAGCCACGTTTGGTCTTGCGGCCAAGCCAGCCCGCCTCGACATATTTCACGAGGAGCGGGCAGGGTCGATACTTCGAGTCAGCCAGACCGTCATGCAGCACCTGCATCACCGACAGGCAGGTGTCGAGGCCAATGAAGTCTGCCAGTTGCAGCGGCCCCATCGGGTGGTTGGCCCCGAGCCGCATGGCGGTGTCGATCGATTCGACCGAGCCGACGCCTTCATAGAGCGTGTAGACCGCCTCGTTGATCATCGGCAGCAGGATGCGGTTGACGATGAAGGCCGGGAAATCCTCCGACACCGTGAACGTCTTGCCCAGCCGCGTGATGAAGCCACGCGCGGCTTCATAGGTGGCATCCTCGGTCGCGATGCCGCGGATCAGTTCAACCAACTGCATCACCGGAACCGGGTTCATGAAGTGGATGCCGACGAACTTCTCGGGCCGGTTGGTCGCGGCGGCGAGCCGTGTGATGGAGATCGACGACGTGTTGGTGCCGAGCAGGGTCTCTGGCGGCAGGGCACGGCAGAGATCGACGAATATCGCGCGCTTGACCTCCTCGTTCTCGGTGGCGGCCTCGATCACCAGGTCGCAGCCTGCGAGGTCATCGTAGCTGGAGGCGCCGCTGATGCGGCCAAGGGCTGACTGGCGCATTTCTTCCGTCATCGAACCCTTGGCGACCTGCCGCGCCATGTTGCCGTTGATGGTGGCCAATGCGCCATTGATGCGGTCCGGCGAGATGTCGTGCAGACGCACATCGATGCCGGCCGCCGAACAGACATGGGCAATGCCGCTGCCCATCTGGCCAGCGCCGACAATGCCGAGGGTGTTGATCGTGATCGTCATGTCGTGATCCGTGGATAATTCAACATCAGCAGTTCAGGTCGCATTAGAGCATGCTGCGAAAAAGTGGCACCGGTTTTTCGCTCAAAGCATGCTCTAAGCTATTATAATCGATCAAGTTATCTGCGTTCAAACGATTCCGTTTGAACGCAGCTTGATCTAGCGGCCGATCTTGGCCAACTCGTTCTGCAAATCAGGCAGCAGCGTGAACAGATCGCCGACTAGGCCATAATCCGCGACCTGGAAGATCGGGGCTTCCTCGTCCTTGTTGATGGCAACAATGACTTTCGAATCCTTCATGCCAGCGAGGTGCTGGATCGCGCCAGAAATGCCGACGGCGATGTAAAGCTCAGGTGCGACGACCTTGCCGGTTTGGCCGACCTGCCAGTCGTTTGGTGCGTAGCCCGCATCAACGGCAGCGCGCGAGGCTCCCATGGCAGCGCCAAGCTTGTCCGCAACAGGCTCGATCACCTTGCCGAAATTCTCGGCCGACCCAAGCGCGCGACCGCCCGAGATGATGATCTTGGCAGAGGCAAGCTCAGGCCTGTCAGACTTGGCGACCTCTTCGCCCTTGAAGCTCGACAGCCCTGCGTCGGCAGCTGCCGCGACAGCTTCGATGGCAGCCGACCCCGTCATACCTGTGGGCTGGAAGGAGGCCGTGCGGATGGTCATCACCTTCTTGGCGTCGGTCGACTGCACGGTCTGAATGGCATTGCCGGCGTATATCGGGCGCTCGAACGTGTCGGGCGACACGACCTTCATCACATCCGAGATTACCTGCACATCGAGCAGGGCGGCGATGCGGGGGGTGACGTTCTTGCCATTGGCAGTGGAGGCTGCGACCACGTTGGTGTAGCCAGCGGCAAGTGATGCAACCAAGGCAGCGGTCGCCTCGGCCAGCATGTGGTTGAACACGGGCGCATCAGCCAGAAGCACCTTGGACGCGCCATCGAGCTTCGCGGCTGAGTCAGCAGCGGCCTTGCAGCCGTGCCCGACAACAAGGACGTGCACTGGAGCACCAAGCCCCTTGGCGGCAGTCATGGCCTTCGCGGTGGCGTCCTTGATCGACGTGCCGTCATGTTCGGCGATCAGCAATGTCGACATCACAGAACTCCTGCAGTCTTGAGCTTGGCAACGAGATCGGCGGCGGAAGCGACCTTGACGCCGGATGAGCGGGTGGGCGGTTCGATCGTCTTGATGACCTTGAGGCGCGGCGCGATATCGACACCAAGCGCTTCAGGCGAAGTTTCGTCGAGCGGCTTCTTCTTTGCCTTCATGATGTTGGGCAAGCTGGCGTAGCGCGGCTCGTTGAGGCGCAGATCGGTGGTGACGATGGCGGGCAGCTTGAGGCCAACCGTCTGCAGGCCGCCATCGACCTCCCGGGTGACGTCGACCGTGCCGTCGCCGACCGAAACCTTCGATGCAAACGTGCCCTGAGGCCAGCCGAGCAGCGCGGCCAGCATCTGGCCTGTGGCGTTCATGTCGTCGTCAATCGCCTGCTTGCCCATGATCACGAGGCCAGGCGCTTCGGTGGCGATGATCGCCTTCAGCAGCTTCGCCACGGCCAGCGGCTCGACGATGGCATCAGTCTTCACATGGATGCCGCGGTCAGCACCCATGGCGAGTGCGGTGCGAATGGTTTCGGCGGAACCCTGCGGACCGATCGATACCGCAACGATCTCGGTCGCTTTTCCGGCCTCACGGAGGCGGATGGCCTCCTCGACGGCAATTTCGTCGAACGGGTTCATCGACATCTTGACGTTGGCGAGTTCAACGCCCGAACCATCCGGCTTGACGCGGATCTTCACGTTGTAGTCGACCACGCGCTTCACTGGCACGAGGATTTTCATGATACGTCACCACTTGTGCAGGGCCACCTTGGTGCTGTGGAACCGCACGCGGCCACAACAACACTTTGCCCTGTGCTGTTCTGCAGGAGTGGCGACCCTAGCGACGCCTCTTTGATTGTCAACGTCGTGTTGCGTCGCATCAAGGTCGTGCAAATGTCACAGTCGATGGCGCGATGGCTGCCAGGCGATTGGGCAGCGTCAGCGGGCAGCCCAGCGCGCGCGCACTGAAATGTCACGCCGGATGAAGAAGGGGGTCAGCACCAAGCCGGCGGCCAGTCCTCCAAGATGTGCAAACCACGCGACCTGGCTCTGGTCGCCCCAGAATCCCTGAAAGGCTTGCACCGCGACCCATGCGCCAATGGCGATCCAGGCAGGCACGGCAATGGGGATGTACTTGAACACCAGCCCCCAGACCCTGACGCGTGGATGCAGCAGGAAATAGGCGGCGATCACGCCGGATATCGCGCCAGAAGCGCCGATCAGCGGGCGCACGGAATCGAGGTTCATCAAAGCGTGGCCAAAGGCTGCCATTACGCCGCAGACGATGAAGAAGACGGCGAAGCGCAGATGGCCCATGCAATCCTCGACATTATCGCCAAAAACCCACAGGAACAGCATGTTGCCGATGAGGTGCACAACCCCGCCATGCAGGAAAAGGCTGGTGACCGGTGTCAGCCAACTTGGTGCCTGCGCAATATCGGATGGCAGAAACGCATCACCCAGAACGACCTTGGGGATGATGCCGAACCCCGCCGACAGAAGTGGCTCTACTGGCGGGAGCAGCCCCGCCTGCGATGCACCGAACAGGGCCACGCACAGGCCGATAATGCCATATGTGACGAAAGGCGCTGTCAGGTAGCGCAGCGCAACGCCGTCATAGAGCGGGATGAACACGGCGTTATCCGTTGTCGTCGTCGATTACCTGTTCTGCCCTGGCACCCAGAGCACATCGCCCGACGCCTTCTTGTTCAGGTAGCGTGAGGCAACGAACAGGAAATCGGACAGGCGGTTCATGTACTTGAGCGCTGGGTCGGCGACGCGTTCGTTATTCGCGTGAGCGAGTTCAACCATCAGTCGCTCGGCCCGGCGCGAAATGGTGCGGGCCAGATGCAGATAGGCCGACCCCGCGGTGCCGCCCGGCAGCACGAACGAGCGCAGCGGCTCAAGCTCGGCGTTGAGTTCGTCGATTTCCTTTTCGATACGATCAACCTGAGCCTGAACGATGCGCAAGGGTTCCCATTCCAGTTTCTTGCCAGTGTCAGGCGTCGCGAGTTCGGCACCGAGATCGAAAAGGTCATTCTGGATGCGACCGAGCATGGCGTCGAGGTTGGGATCTTCGGTCATGGTATGCAGGCGCGCGATCCCGATCGTGGCATTTGTCTCGTCGACGGTCCCATAGGAGGAGATGCGCAGATCATATTTCGGACGCCGCTCGCCCGTGCCGAGCGCAGTCGTGCCCATGTCGCCGGTGCGGGTATAGATGCGGTTCAGGACGACCATGATGGGATGCCTTGGCTGAAGCGGTGGATAGGAAAAGAATATAGGCTGGTGGTAGGCCATTGCGCACAAAAGTGGGTACCGGTTTTGTGAGTACGCAATGCTCTATCTTATTATGATCGATCATCTTTCCGCATTGAGATGGATTCCATCTCAATGCGGGATGATCTAGCTGCCGCGCCACCAGATCACGCCCATGATCACGACCAGCGCCGCAAATTGCAGCAAGACACGTAACCGCATCAGGTTCTGGGCCTTGGAGGGCGAGCCGCCGCGCATCATGTTGATCAGCCCGAAGAGCAGGACAACGGCGACGGCACCGACCGAGATTGGCACGAGGGCATTGACGAAGGTGTTCATGATGTTGCTTTACCGCCAAAGCGCGAGCTTGATAAGCAGGTTGGCTGCGCAAAGGTGTCGCGGGTTCGGGCGTGCTGTCACTGCCGCTTCAACAACCGCTCCAGATATTCCAGTTCCTCCTGCGGGCGCAGTGTCTCGCCGAGGCGGCGGCGCAATTCTTCCAGGATGCGGCGGGCGCGGACCTGCGGCGCTTCGCCCGGCACGCGGGTATCGCCCGAGATGATGCCGCGGCTTGATTCGCGCTGCTGGCCTTCGCGGCCCAATGGATCGCGCTGCTGGGTCTGGCGGCTGCCGGCCCGGTCGCGGCCGCCCTGGCTCGGGTCACCATCGGCCATGCCTTCGCCTTCGCCGTCACCCTGGCCTTCCTGCTGCATCTGCTGGGCCAGTTGCTGCGCGCCGTTGCGCAAGCCCTCGAGCGCGCGCCCCTGCGCTTCGGCTGCGCCGTTCATGTCGCCCTGGCCGAGCGCACCTTCGGCTTCGCCCATGGCCTGCTCGGCTTCGCCAAGGCCGGGCTGGGATTGCTGGCCCTGCTGCTGCATGCGGCGCTGCATCTCGCGCAGGCGGTCGCGTAGCTGCTGCTGGCGCTGGGCCATCTGGTCGCGGCTTTGCTGGCCGCGCTGACCCTGTTGTCCCATCTGGCCTTGTTGCCCCTCCTGGCCCTGTTGGCCTTCTTGTCCCTCCTGTTGGCCTTGTTGCTGCTGGCCACGCTGCTGCTGCTGGCGCTGCCCCTGTTGCTGCTGGCCGCGCTGGTTCGGGTTGCTGCGCTGATTGCGCTGCTGGTTGCGTTGCTCCTGCCCGTCCTGGAATGTTTCGTCGCGCAGTTCCTGCTGCTCGCGCGTCATCTTGTCGAGTTCGCTAAGCTGGTTCTGCATTTCGCGCTGGCGCGGATCCGACTGGCCGGGGCGGGCCTGCTGGAGATTGCGCATCATGTTGTTGAGCTCATTGAGCAGACGCTGGGCTTCCTCGGTCTCGCCGCGCTTGTTCAGCTCGTCGATGCGGTTGAGCATGTTGTTGAGGTCGCGCGGGGTCACGGTCCGGAAGTTCTCCGGCATCTGGCTCATCTCGTTCTGTCGTCCGTTCTGCTGGTCGCGCTGCATCTGCTCGGCAAGTTCGCGCATGTAGCGGTTCATGGCCTCGCGCAATTCCTGCGTAAGGCGCGAAAGCTCCTGCTGGTCTGCGCCGCGCTCCATGGCCTGTTGCAGCCTGTCCTGCGCCGCACGAAGCTGGCGCTCGGCGTCGGACAAATCACCATCCTCAAGCAGCAACGCGAGTTGCCAGAGATCATCGACAACCTCGAGCAATGCCGGGTTGCCGCGCGAGCCGCTGCGTGCATTGCGCAGCTTTTCCGCGATGAGACGCATGCCGAGATAGGCGCCTGGCTCCTTGAGATATTCGCTCGGCTCGATCATCAGCGCATCAAGCGCCGTCTGCGTGCGCGGGCGGTCATTGGCATCGAGTACCAGCCAGCGCCGGGTCTCGACCAGCGCCTTGGCCAGCGGCTTGTTGAAGGCGCGTTGCGGCAGCGTGACTTCGCGCGTTTCACTGACGCCTTCTTGTCCGGCATCGTCGCGGGCGGTCAGCGTCATCAGGACACGCGCACCGGCCCATGGGTGTTCGGCCAATTCAATCGTCGTCTTGATGTCGGCCTCGCCGCTGGCGTCGCCGACGCCGGGCAGGGGCAGACGCGGCGGGTCAATCAGCGGGCGCGCACCCGCTTTCGCTGCGGCGGTCAGCGGCTGAAAGGCTGCCTCGACCGAGGCGATGCCGTAGTCGTCCTTGGCGCGATAGACCACAACGAGCTGACCACGCTGGCCGGCCTGAGGCGCACCCGTCATTTCGACTTCGGGCGCGCGGTCGGGAACCATGCTGATGGCGACCTGACTTGCGGGGACGCCCGCGCCGCCGAGAACCACCGTGCCATCCCCCGTGACTGTGAAGCGCCGCTCGATGCCCTGCCTGATACCGGCGGGCGTCGGCATGGCGTCAAGCTTGCCGGCCGTCTCGATGCTGACATCAGGCGCGCCGGACACGCGGACAATGATGGTCGAGTTGACCGGGGCGCGGATCACGTCACCCGCAGCACCAAAGCTCAGCATGATCGGTGGCAACCGGGTGTAACCGGGCGGATCAATCCAGCCGTCGATGCGCACCTGCGGCGAAGGTGGGGCAGGGGCCTTCCAGTTGAGCGCGCTGCCGAGCCGATAGTTTGCTTCCGGACCTGCCACGAAAAACGCGGCGACCGCCGCAACGATCGGTGCAACCCGCAGGGCAAGCCGGTCGATCCGGACCATTCCCGGTGAGGGAGGGCTTACCTTCAGCGCGCTCACTTGTGCTTGCTGGCGTTCGAGATGAGCCTTCCACAAGGCCTTGGCAAAAGGATCGCTCTTGCCGAGCGCCAACGTGTCGAGCGTTGTGCTCGCAGGGCGATGGCCCAGCGGTGCTGTGCGGTCAAGACGGGCGAGGGCATCATTCTCCGCAGGTGCACGCAAGCGGATCAACGGCCACAACGAGGCGAGGAAAGTCATGCCGAACAGGCCAAGGCCGACCATGCGACCGACAGGCGGCAGTCGGAGCCAGAGACCCAGCCATGATACGGTGAGAAACAACAGCCCTATCGTGAGCGGCAGCCAGAGGCACGGCCATGCCCGCTCCCACCACAAGGCAAGCGCCGAATTGCGGAGGAGGTATCTCAGCCTGTCAGTCTGGGGACGTCCTGCCATCAGCGGTCCGAACCTACGCGCTCACCATGAAACGCGACGATAAGCTAACACGCCCAGCCTGCTTGGCTACCCCCTGAATACCCCGCCCTCAGGCAAGCCAGGCCGGAACCCGGTCAAGACCGATCACATCCTCGTAATCGGGGCGCGGGCGAATGACGGCAAAACGGTCACCATCGACGAGCACCTCGGGGATCAGTAGCCGCGTGTTGTAGGTTCCGGACTGAACCGCTCCGTAGGCGCCAGCTGACATGACTGCGACAAGATCACCCGGCCCGACGGTTGGCATCTCGCGGCCCAGGGCCAGATAGTCGCCTGATTCGCAAACCGGTCCGACGATATCGGCGACGACACGTGCGGTGTCCGGGCCAGCTTCGATCACCGGCTTGATGCCGTGATAGGCCTCATACAGCGTCGGGCGAATGAGGTCATTCATGGCCGCATCCACGATGACGAAGGTCTTGCCCTCGCCCTGCTTCACATAGATCACCGAGGTGACGAGGATGCCGGCATTGCCGACGATCAGGCGGCCCTGCTCGAACATCACCTTCAGGCCAAGCGGATTGGTGTGCTTCAGGACAACGGCGGCGAAGGCGGCGGGCGAAGGCGGCGGGTCGTTGTCGTCGCGATAGGGAATGCCGAGGCCGCCACCAAGATCGATGTGGTCGAGCCTGTGGCCTTCGCCCATCAGGTCGCTGGCGAGTTCGCAGAGCAGGCGCGTTGCGTCGTCGAAGGGCTGCAGATCGGTGATCTGGCTGCCGATGTGCATGTCGACGCCAGTGATCTGGAGGCCCTTGAGTGTCGCGGCCCAGCGGCAGATGTCGCGGGCGCGGGAAATCGGCACGCCGAACTTGTTGTCGAACTTGCCGGTGGATATCTTGGCGTGGGTCTTGGCGTCGACATCGGGGTTGATGCGGAACGAGACCCGGGCCTGCATGCCCTTCGACAGTGCGACCTCTGATAGCACCTCGGCTTCGGGTTCGGACTCGACATTGAAGCACAGGATGTTTGCATCCAGCGCGGCCGCCATTTCCTCACGCGTCTTGCCGACGCCGGAAAAGACGATTCTGTCGCCCGGAACGCCTGCGGCCAGTGCGCGCTTGAGCTCGCCCAGCGAGACGATATCCATCCCCGCGCCCTCGCGCGCCAGCGTCTTCAGCACGGCCTGATTGGAGTTGGCCTTCATGGCGTAACAAACAAGCGTGTCCGTGCCCGCGAAGGCGTCGCGGAAGACGCGGTAGTGCCTGACCAGCGTGGCTGTCGAATAGCAATAGAATGGCGTGCCAACCTCGCGCGCGATGGCGCGAAGGTCCACGTCCTCGGCATGCAGGATGCCGTCCTGGTAGGCGAAGTGATGCATGTCAGCTGGTGCTCAGAGCAGTGGGTCGAGGATGAACGGCGTCCTTGGTGGCGGGGAGCGCCTTGCCCCACCACCCGGTGTTCGCAGGCCGGCAGCTGCAGCGCTGTTTACCGTTGGCTCATTCTGCGGATTTGTATTCGGCACCTGGACTTGCTGGATAACCGGTACAGACGGGGCCTCGCCACTGACAAATCCGGGTTGTCCTGTGTCGGTTTCACGCGCTGGTCGGAATGTCGGTGATCCGCCCGCAGTCGACCGTCCAGCCGCCTCCTGCGAGGTCAACGCTGTTGAACGCGGCGTGCCTGGCGGTGCCTCCAGCGGCCCGCGCCGACCGCATGCACACACAAGCACTGCCAGCGCGAGGCTGACAACAACCAGACCAGCAGGCCGATGTTGGCGCTGTTTCACAGGCGGACTTTCAAGTGACATGGCAAAGCCGTGAATGGGACATGACGGAACTGGCGATGTCTCTTAGGCGAAATGAGGGCCTGTGTCAGCCGTCGAAGTGCAATCATGTCGGTTTGAGCTCGTGTGCCAGCTTTTTCAGCCAGCGGGTGGCCTCTGCGGTGACTTTTCGTGGTGCAGTGCCGCCATGACTGACCCGGCTCTTGATCGAGCGTTCGACACCCAGCACGCTGAAAATTTCGCCTGTGATGGCGGGCTCGACGCTTTGCATCTCGGCGAGGCTCAGCTTCTCAAGGCCGATGCCGCGCGCTGACGCCAAGCCAACCAACCTGCCCGTCACATGGTGAGCATCGCGGAATGGCATTTTCAGCACGCGCACCAGCCAGTCGGCGAGATCTGTTGCCGTAGCGTAGCCGAGCCCAGCAGCCTTTTTCATCGTCTTGAGATCAGGCTCCATGTCGCGCACCATGCCGCCGATGGCTGCCAGACAGAGCGAGAGGGTCTGAAGCGCATCGAATACGCCTTCCTTATCCTCCTGCATGTCCTTGGAATAGGTCAGCGGCAGTCCTTTCATCATGGTGAGGAGCGCTTGCAGCGCCCCGAACACCCTGCCAGCCTTGCCGCGTACCAGTTCGGCTGCGTCAGGGTTGCGCTTTTGCGGCATGATCGAAGAGCCGGTGGTGAACTTGTCCGAAAGTTTGATGAAGCCGAACTGCGGCGTGGTCCAGAGCACGATCTCCTCGGCGAAACGCGACAGGTGCATTGCCGTGATCGCGGCCGCGGAAACGGCCTCCAGCGCGAAATCACGGTCGGAAACCGAATCAAGCGAGTTTGCGGTCGGGCGGTCGAAGCCAAGCGCCGCAGCGGTGTGGTCCCGGTCAATCGGAAACGATGTGCCGGCAAGCGCTGCCGCGCCGAGCGGACATTCATTCATGCGGCGGCGTGCATCACTGAAGCGGCCACGGTCACGGGCCAGCATCTCGACATAGGCCATGAGATGATGGCCGAACGTGACTGGCTGGGCCGATTGCAGGTGGGTGAAGCCTGGCATGACCGAGCCTGCGTGGGCCAGCGCCTTCTCGGCGAGCGCCAGTTGCACATCGGCGATCTGGCTGTCGATCAGGTCCACCGTGTCACGTACCCACAGGCGCATGTCGGTCGCGACCTGGTCGTTGCGCGAGCGTGCCGTGTGGAGGCGTCCTGCGACCGGACCGATCAGTTCGCGCAGCCGACTTTCCACATTCATGTGGATGTCTTCCAGAGCGCGCGAGAACGTGAAGCTCCCGGCTTCGATTTCGGCCTCGACCGACTTGAGCCCTGAGGTGATTGTCGCCACATCGTCAATGGTCAGGATGCCGGTCTTGCCAAGCATGGCCGCATGGGCGAGCGAGCCGGAGATATCCTGACGCCACAGTTTCTGATCGAAACCGATGGAGGCATTGATCTCCTCCATGATTGCGTCAGGTCCTGTGGCGAAGCGCCCACCCCACATCCGGTTGCTCATCATGTTTCCTTTGCCTAAACGCACGCCATGCTGGAGCTCATGACCATGCTGTCGCGCATTCCGCTGATCGGCAGACTGGCGCTTGGCCTCGCGCTCGTGCTGAGCCTTGCCTCGCTATACGTGAGCAGCCAAGCGCCCGGCAAGCCAGAAGGCACAGCGGCCTGTGTTCCGGCGCGCAACGTTGCTGATGCGGTGATGCGCGCGGCGAGGGGAGAGGTTGCAGCGTTCCAGGCATTCAAGACGCCGCGCGCCTTGCCGGAACTGGCATTCAACGATCCTTCGGGCAAGCCGACGACGTTGGCCAGCATGAGCGGCAAGACGGTGTTGCTCAACCTCTGGGCTACATGGTGCGTGCCATGCCGCAAGGAAATGCCGGCTCTTGATGCGCTTCAGGCCGAGTTTGGCGGACCCGCGTTTGAGGTGGTGGCGATCAACATCGATACGCGCAACCTCGACAAGCCGCGGGCCTGGCTTGAGGATAACGGAATCAGGAAACTTGCGTATTATTCCGATCCGGAGGCCAAGGTCTTCCAGGAACTCAAGCGTGCCGGGCAAGCGGTGG
>JBOFFB010000682.1:0-3412 GCA_051648385.1 Allobosea sp. | reverse complement strand
CGAGGACGGCGTCAGCGATGATGCCTGGGCCGAGGCGCGCGCACTTGTCGATACCGTCGAGGACCACGAGCTGGTCGACCCGACGCTGGAGAGCGAGCGGCTGATCTACCGGCTATTCCACGAGCGCGGGGCGCGCGTGTTTCCAGCCATGCCAGTCCGTGAGCAATGCCGCTGCTCGAAGGACAGCATCCTCGCCATGCTGCGTCGCTTCACAGCCGAAGATCGCCGCGACATGGTGGCGGATGATGGGATGGTGAAGGTGACATGCGAGTTCTGCTCGGCTGCTTACAGTTTCAAGCCCAGCGACATCGAAGCTGAAAGTACTCGCTGACCGCCCGTTCGCGACGTCACGAAGGACTGCTCTGCCGCGCGCGCTCTACCCTGAGATCGCCATGCTCAGACCGGGAAAAGCGACAATCGCAAGCCCGCCATGGGTGTGCGCTTGTGCAAGTGCGGCTGCGTCTTCGGCAGGCATCGGACGGCCAAGAAGATAGCCCTGCACCCTCTGACAGCCTTCTGCGCGCAACCCAACGAGTTGCTCGGGCGTTTCAACCCCTTCAGCCACAACCGGAATACCAATGGAATGCGCGAACTGAATCATCGCCTTGCAAATGATGGCCTCGCGCGTTTGCGGCTCATCGACATGACTCACGAAGCTGCGATCAATTTTTAACTTGTCGATCGGAAACGCCGCAAGGTTGCTCAATGATGAGTAACCTGTTCCAAAATCATCAAGCGCAATTCCCACCCCAAGGGTACGCAGTTGCGCGAGCGCCACCTTTGTCGACGAGATATCGCCCAAAAGCGCAGTTTCCGTGATCTCAATGTCAACACGACAAGGATCAAGCCCGCAATCCATAAGTATGGCTGCCACCTTAAGCGCGAAAGTCGCATCACGAAGCTGTAATGGGGAGACATTCACAGCGATACAGAGGTCCGAACTCCATCGCGCCGTGTCCGCGCAGGCCAGTCTCATGACGCAAAGACCAATCTCTCCGATCAGGCCGTGCTCCTCAGCGAGTGGCACGAAAATGTTCGGCGCCAGGAGACCTCGTATGGGATGGCGCCAACGGACAAGCGCTTCAAATCCGACAAGCCTTTCGCCCGCATCCATCAATGCGAACTGAGGCTGATACCAAACCTCGAGTTCGCCGCGCCCAGCCGCCCCACGCAAGTCCTCGACAAGCTGCAATCGTTCGCGGGCCTGATCTTGCATGTCCATGCAGAAAACACAGATGTTGGTTTGAGCCGAACGCTTGGCCCTGTACATGGCAAGATCAGCACGCCCAATCAGATCACTGACGGTCAGGCCAGGCTCCATTCTGGCAATTCCGACCGAAGCCCCCAATGACAGCTTGTGGTTCAACACTTGGTGCGGACCCAAAGCGGCGGCAATCATCCGCTCGGCAACACTGACACAAACAAGGTTGTCAGGAGTTTGAGTGACCGCGACAAGGAACTCGTCGCCACCCAAACGTGACAACACCATCGCCTCGGGCAATGCTTCGGTCAGCGCAGTGGCGATTTGGCGCAACAACCCGTCACCCACACCATGTCCGTGGGTGTCGTTGACAGACTTGAAGCCATCAAGGTCCATCAGCATGACGCTGAAATCGGCCGCGCCGTTGGTCGGCGCTGATTCGATCAAGTGCTCGTTGACAAAAGCACGATTGCGCAAACCCGTCAGAGCATCAGTGAATGCGATCAGGCGCAGGCGTTGCTCCGTCTGTTTGAGTGCCGTTTCACTCGCCTTGATATCAGTGATGTCGGCCCGGCGTGACAACGTTGCCCCCAATTTCGAACGGGTGCGCGTGTAGAGATAAGTGCGGCCAGCAATGCTTTGGGTTTCCTGGCTCATGTCGGCCAGCGTTGCGGCGCGGCGCTCGCGGTCGGCGATGTAGGCTTCAGGGTCAGCCAGTGCGACCGGATCATCAATCACACCAGCGGCAAGGTCACGGCGATAGAGTTCGATATGGTCAAAGCCGATCAGTTCCTCGGCCGGTGGATAATGCGGGAAAATCTTGTGGTAGGCAGGGTTTGTGAACAGGATGCCGCGCTTGTCATCGTAGAAGGACACCGCTTCAGCACTCTGGCTCAGGGCCTCTCGCAGCAACATGGCATCCTGCCGCTGCTTGGCGGCCTCCAGCACGACGCCGATGTATGCGCAGGCGCTTACCATGGCGTCGGAGACGACCTCTGCCAGTGGAGCGCCCTCGATCTTCACAAGGCCATGGACGTTCTGACCGACGTGAAGCACCCGATGAAATGCCGACTCTCTCACGTCCTTGGGCGGTCGCACACGATATCGTTGATCCCGCCTGGCCTTGCTGGCTGCGCGCTCAACCCATGCCTGAAGATGGACAGGTACCGGATCACCGCCGGTCATCACATGCCCGGTCTCGTCACGCGTATCCTGCACGCGGTCGGCAGCCAATACCACACAGGTGACATGCTCGGGACAGACAGCGCGGGCAAATGCAGAAAATGCGCGACCGGCAACATCTCTGCTCTGCATGTTCAACAACTGATGTCCGAGCAGCCGCAGGCTCTTGGCAAGATCAGTTGATGAGAAGTTTGGCAAAGACATAGAGAAGCACCTGTATCGATAAAGATGTCTTACTGTTTTGCAGAAAATTCTTACGTACATCTTAATAGTGCAATATTATTTGATTTTCCGACTAAACATAATTCTTTCGTAAGCGGCGTGACAAGCGACGAAAGTGCATCCTTCGTCGAGATAGTCATAGCTTAGCCAAATAAACTAAACGTGCCTTGGTTGCGCAAGGGTGCCTAAAGGCGCACCCACTCAATCGCGTCTTCAAGCCGGTCATCGCCCCAGAACAATTCGCCATCAGGGGTGACAAAAGCAGGTGCGCCGAAGATGCCGAGCGACTTGGCAAGTTCGGTCTCGGCCCTCAAACGGCCCTTGACCTCTTCGCTCTTGGACAGGGTTAGCGCACCCTGCGCATCGACTCCGGCAACACGAAGCGCCTCGACGATCACCGCCTCATCCTGGATGGAACGGCCTTGCCCAAACTGCATATGAAAGCAGGCGCGGGTGAAGGCCGGCGTCCAACCAGCATCGCGGCCAGCCAACGCAACGCGCGCGGAACTGAGCGAATTTTGCGGAAAAGGTGCAGGCCGCTTCAGGGGCAGCGCATATTTGTTGCAGCGCCGATCCATATCGCGCCACATATACTTGCCCTTCTGGGGGTAAAGATTGAATGGCGAATTGTTCCAGCCTTGCGCCGCAAAGATCGGGCCCAATAGAAATGGCTTCCAGCGAATGTCGATGCCTGCTTCCTGCGCCATGTCTTCGATGCGCATGGCAGACAGATAGGAATAGGTCGACGCGAAATCGTACCAGAAATCCAGTGTTGGCCGATTGGGCATGAAAACCTCTTGCGATTCG
>JBOFFB010000681.1:0-9109 GCA_051648385.1 Allobosea sp. | reverse complement strand
GGAAGATGCGCGTTGCGTTGGGCCGAATCTTGCTGATGCGCCCTGACGTGATGCTGCTCGATGAGCCCAGCAACCACCTCGACATCGAAAGCCTGATCTGGCTGGAGGACTTTCTCAAGGGCTATGACGGCGCACTGATGATGACCAGCCACGACCGCGCTTTCATGAACCGCATCGTCAACCGCATCGTCGAGATCGATGGCGGCGCACTCACCGCCTATTCCGGCGACTACGATTTCTACGAGCAGCAGCGCGCCATCTCCGAGAAGCAGCAGCAGGCCCAGTTCGAGCGCCAGCAGGCCATGCTTGCCAAGGAAATCAATTTCATCGAGCGCTTCAAGGCCCGCGCCTCCCATGCTGCGCAGGTCCAGAGCCGGGTGAAGAAACTCGACAAGATCGAGCGCGTCGAGCCGCCCAAGCGCCGCCAGACCGTGATGTTCGATTTCCTGCCCGCGCCGCGCTCCGGTGAGGATGTCGCCAGCCTCAAGGGCGTGCACAAGAGTTATGGCACGAGGAGCATCTATGAAGGGCTGGATTTCCAGGTCCGCCGCCGCGAGCGCTGGTGCATCATGGGCGTCAACGGGGCCGGTAAGTCGACGCTGATCAAGCTGATCGTGGGGGCTACAGAGCCGGACACTGGCACGGTCGCGGTCGGCTCGACCGTCAAGCTTGGCTACTTTGCGCAGCACTCGATGGAATTGCTCGATGGCGACTTGACGGTGTTCCAGTGGCTGGAGGACCAGTTCCCGCAGGCCGGACAAGGCTCGCTGCGCGCGCTGGCAGGCTGCTTCGGATTTTCGGGCGATGATGTCGAGAAGCGCTGCCGGGTGCTGTCGGGCGGCGAGAAAGCCCGGCTGGTGATGGCAGGCATGCTGTTCGATCCGCCCAACTTCCTCGTGCTGGATGAGCCGACAAACCATCTCGACATGGCCACCAAGGAAATGCTGATCAAGGCACTGGCTGACTATGATGGCACCATGCTCTTCGTCAGCCACGACCGGCATTTTCTGGCCGCGCTTTCCAACCGGGTGCTGGAGTTGACCCCGGACGGCGTGCAGACTTACGGCGGTGGCTACACTGAATACGTCGCGCGCACCGGCCATGAGGCACCGGGCTTGCGCGGCTGAAGATCAGTTTCCCGCACGTGGCAACTGCCCGATGGACTGTTGCACCAGCCCTTTCAGCAACTCCTTGATGTTCTGCGCCGCCAGCGAGTTTGGCCTGTTGGTCGGCCTCGCCAGCGCGATCGGGCGGCGCAGGTTGGGGCCGGTGATCCGCCGTGCGCAAAGCTGCCCGAGCCGGATTTCCTCACGGCAGGCCGCTTGCGGCAAAATCGTGTGCAACTCACCCTCCATTGCGAGCCGCTTGAGATGGGGCAGGGAATCGACCTCGACCGCGATATCGAGCAAAATGGCGGTCGTCAGGCGCACCTTCTCGATCGAGCGCCTGAGGCCATGCGATGGACCGGGCAGAACGAGCGGATAGTCGGCCAGTTCGGAGAATTGCACCTCCAACGTGGCCTTGGCCGGATCGTGGCGCGAGATCAGGAACAAGTCCTCATCGGTAATCTTTTCGATGCTCAGGCCATCAATCGCGTCGTCAGTGTAAAGGATCGCAAGATCGAGCCGACCGGAAATCACCCATTCCTGGATGTGGCCGCTCATGCCTTCGGAGACGCGAAGGCTGACCTTCGGAAACTGGCTGCGCACCGCCTTCACCAATGGCACGGTCAGATGCAGCGCCATCGTGGTCGGCAAGCCGATGAAGACCTCGCCAGAGGGTTCGTGCGTGGCCGCCCGCGCCTCGAACACCAGGGTGTCGGCCAGCCTGAGGATGGCCCGGGCGCGGTCGGCAACCATCGAGCCCGCTTCGGTCGGACGGATCCCGCTTGGCGTGCGCTCGAGCAAGTCGACGCCAAGCTCCGCCTCGAGTTCCTTGAGCCGCTGGCTGAGCGAAGGTTGCGTGATGTTGAGCCCGCGTGCCGCTTGCGAAATGCTTGTGCTCTCGACGGTACGGACCAGAAAGCGCAACTGACGCAAATCCATCGAACGTGCTCCCTATGCTATAGGCGCTGTCTATATCCCTATACGGATTATCAGTCTTGCCCTTTCGCCTTGCCGGCATACGCTCATAAAAAAAATAACAAGAAAAGGTGAGGAAGTGTGCCGCAGGATTTGAAAGGCCTCCTTGTCGTTGCCGTCGAACAGGCTGTCGCGGCACCGTTGTGCACGGCCAAGCTGGCTGATGCTGGCGCGCGCGTCATCAAGGTCGAGCGACAGGAAGGCGATTTTGCGCGCGGCTACGACCGCCATGTCATGGGTCAAAGCACCTACTTTGTCTGGCTCAATCGCGGCAAGGAATCGATCTGCCTCGACCTTAAACAACCTGCCGACCACGCAGTACTCGTCGGCATCATCGCCAGGGCGGACATCCTTGTACAGAACCTTGCACCGGGAGCCATGGCGCGTCTTGGCCTCTCCGCCGAGATGCTGCGCAAGACATACCCCTCCCTGATCATCTGCGACATCTCGGGTTATGGTGATACCGGCCCCTATCATGACATGAAAGCCTATGACCTCTTGGTCCAGGCAGAGGCTGGCCTGTGCTCGGTGACCGGCGGGCCGGACGCTCCAGCGCGCGTCGGCGTGTCGGTCTGCGACATCGCTGCGGGCACGAACGCGCATGCCGCCATCCTGCAAGCGCTGATTGCACGTGGGCGAACAGGTCAGGGCCGCCATATCAAGGTCTCGCTCTTCGGCGGCATGGCAGACTGGATGAATGTGCCATACCTTCAGCGCCGCTATGGCGGTTCGATACCGCCAAGGCCAGGCCTCAACCACCCGTCGATTGCTCCATATGGCGTGTTCGCCTGTGCCGATGGCGAAATCCTGCTGTCGATACAGAGCGAGCGCGAATGGCTGATCTTCTGCCGCGATGTGATGAAGGGCGAGGCCATGGCGAGCGATCCGCGCTATGCGAGCATGACAGCGCGGGTCGCCAATCGCGGCGAACTTGATGAGGCCATCGGGACCATGTTTGCCCGGCGCTCTACTGCCGAAATGGCGGCCATGCTCAAGGCCGCCGGCATCGCGTTTGGCCTGCTCAACACGATTGATGGCCTGATCCATCACCCACAGATCAGAACCGTGACATATGAAACGCCGGAAGGCGAGGTCAGCGTCATTGCACCCGCCGCCGAAACCGATGCGGTGGAAGCGCCTTTTGGCAAGGTGCCGCGGATCGGCGAGCACACCGAGCGCTTGAGAATGGAATTCGCGGCTTCGACTTAGCTGCGAGAATAACGGCGCAAAAAAGCGCGCCTTCGGCAAGACAACAAAACCAAGGAGGGACGGAAACCATGAAATCGCTGTTCAAACTGGCCACAGCCGGGGCTGTGGCCATGGCGCTCCAGGCGCTGCCGACACAGGCCCAGGACAAGCCCAAAGAGTTGAAGATCGGCATCTCGACCTTCCTGTCAGGGCCAGCCTCCGTGTTCGGCGTGCCCGGAAAGGCTGCCGCCGAGATGATCGCCGAGGACCTCAACAAGAAGGGCGGCATCGGCGGTGTTCCCGTTTCGCTGCACTTCATCGACGAAGGTGCAGGCGGCGAGGCGCTTGTCTCGAATTACCGCCGTCTGGTGCAGGACGAGAAAGTTGATGTCACCTTTGCCTCGATTTCGTCAGGCAGTTGCCTTCAGCTGGCACCACTGGCCGAAGATCTCAAGATGATGAACTTCATGTGGGATTGTGGCGCGGCTTCGATCCTCGAAGCCAAGAAATACCGCTACAACTTCCGCTCGCAAGCCAATGCAACGCCAGAGATGCTGGCGGTCCTCGTCTACCTGCTCAAGACCAAGCCCGATTTCAACACCATCGCCGTGGTCAACCAGGACTATGCCTGGGGCCGCGAAAGCTGGGAAATCTTCCTGACCGCGCTGAAGCAGATGAAGCCCGACGTCAAGGTCGTGGCCGAACTGTTCCCGAAGTTCGGCGCGCCGGACTATTCCACCGAAGTGTCGCGCCTCTTGGCCCTGCGCCCTGACGTGATCTTCACCACCAGCTGGGGCGGCGATCTCGACACCTTCGTGCGCCAGTCCAACCAGCGCGGGCTCCTGCGCCAGAGCACCTTCGTGCTCGCGATTGGCGAAACCTCGCTGCAGCGCCTCGGCAATGACCTGCCGGACGGGCTGATCGTCGGCGCGCGCGGCGATCACTGGTTCCTGCATCCCGAAATGAAGAACGATCCCGCCTTCAAGGCCTTCAACGAGGCATTCCGCAGCAAGACGGGCGCATGGCCGATCTATCCGGTCTACCACATGCAGCAGGCCTTTTCGGCGCTTCAGGGTTCCTATGACAAGGCGATCAAGGCCAATGGTGGCAAGTGGCCCAACCGCGAACAGGTCATCGACGCGGCGGCAGGCCTGTCGTTCAAGGGCTGGGGGCGTGAGGTCACCATGCGGGCCGAAGACAACCAGGGTCTGGAGGCACAGTTGGTCGGCGTCACCAAGGCCGATCCGGCCTACGCCTTCAAGGTCCTGGACAACATGATGATCTTCGATCCGAAAACCATCACCAACCCGCCGGGCACAAAGTCGGTCGAGTGGCTGAAGACGCTGGGCCCCGACTTCGTCAAGATGACCGTCCCTACCTTCAAGCACGGCGGCTGATCGCGCCACCTCCGCAACATGGCGGCAGCAGCCCGGAAACGGTTGCCGCCGCCATGATCACCGCCCTCAACCTGCAGGTTCGGACATGGACTCCACCATCGCGGTTCTCGCTGTCCTTGACGGGCTGAGCTATGCCGCGCTGGTATTTTTGGTGTCGGTGGGCCTCAGCCTGATCTTCGGCGTGCTGCGTATCGTCAATGTCGCGCATGGCTCGCTCTATGCCTATGGTGCCTACATGGCAGCGACACTCAGCCTGATGGTCGCGCCGATCTCGCCATGGCTTACATTTCCGGCACTGCTGGTCGCCTCCGTCATCGTCGGCGTCGTCATTGGCGGGCTGATGGAGCGCTTCCTGCTCAGACCCGTCTATGGCCGCGAGGAGGTGCTGCAACTTCTGATCACATTCGCCGTCTTCATGATCATGGACAATCTGCAGCGGCTGATCTGGGGCGTGCAGCCGATCTTCGCTGCCGAGCCCTTGCGCCTCTTGCCAAACATCTCCGTGATGGGCGTCACCTACACGTCCTATCAGGTCATCTTGTTGCCGCTCCTGGCCGCAATCACGCTGGTCGCACTGCGCTATTTCCTGCGCCACACCTTGTCGGGCGCAGTCATCCTTGCCGTCACCGAAGACCGGGAGGCAGCCACCGCCATCGGCATCGACGCACGCAAGGTCTTCCTCGTCACGTTCATGATCGGCGCTACACTGGCAGCGCTCGGCGGCGCGCTTGCCTCCCCCACCACCTCGCTCGTGCCGGGCATGGGAACAGACATGATCGTGCTGTCTTTCGCGGTCGCCGCCACCGCTGGCCTTGGCCAGATCGAGGGGGCGGCGGTCACGGCGCTGATGATCGGCCTTGCCCGCGCCTTTGCCATCTACATCCAGCCCGAACTCGAAGTGCTGGTGCCCTACCTCATCATGGTCATCGTCCTGCTCGTGCGGCCCATGGGCCTGTTCGGGTTCAGCCACGTGAGGAAGATATGAAGGACGTGAGGAAGTTATGATGGGCAAGCATATGTCCCTGTCGCGCTTCGCCATCGGGCTTGCCGTGCTTGCAGCCGTCATCCTGCCGGTGCTCATGCCAAGTTGGGCGACGCTGATCACGCTGATCCTGGCCAAGGGCATTGTCGTTCTCGGCATCATCATCCTGTTGCAGGCAGGGCAGGTCTCGTTCGGCCACGCCATGTTCTTTGGCATCGGGGCCTATGCGGTTGCGTTCTGGGGCAAGTATGTCGGCCCTGGCGATCTTCTGCTGTTCATGGTGATCGGCCCGGTCCTGTCCACGATCTTCGGCTTTGCCATCGGCCTTTTCATGGTGCGCTACCGCGAGATCTTCTTCGGCATGCTCAACCTCGCCTTCTCGATGGTGCTGTGGTCGCTGCTCGAAAAGATGTTCCACTACACCAATGGCGCGGACGGCATCCGTGTGCCGCGCCCCACGCTGGCCGGCATCGCCTTCACGCCTGAAACCTTCCAGTATGTGATGGTTTACCTGACGCTGGCACTGGTGCTCGTCACCAGCTTCGCCGTTCAGCGCTATCTCGACAGTCCGCTCGGGCACATGCTGCGCGCCATCAAATCGAATGAGACGCGGCTTGAATATCTCGGCGTCTCGGCGCGAAAGGTGCTGCTCATCGGCTATGTCATCTCGGCCTTTCTGGGCGGTCTTGGCGGTGTTCTCGTGGCCGTGACCCAGCAGATCGCCACGCCGGAGTTTGCCTACTGGACGAAGTCGGGCGAGTTCGTCTTCATCGCCATCCTTGGTGGCACCACCAGCGCCTTTGGTGCCTTTGCCGGCGCTGCCGTGTTCGAGTTCGTGCGCTTCTTCGCCGCCGCCAAGCTCGCCAATGCCTGGCAGCTCATCCTCGGCATCGTGCTGATCGTCATCATCATGTATGCGCCGGGAGGCCTGACCGGGTTGCTCAAACGCAAGCCGGCTGTGGGGAAAGCGCCATGAGCCGCGTCCTGATCTCGGCGAGGGGCCTCAAGATCCGCTTCGGCGGCGTCATCGCCGCAGACGGCATCGATCTCGATGTGCTGGAAGGCGAGAATCTCGCCATCATCGGTCCGAACGGTGCCGGCAAGACCACTTTCCTCAACATGGCCACTGGCTACCTGAGACCGCAGGCCGGCACGGTGAGTTTTCTTGGCCAGGACATCACGGCCCTGCCGCCGCGCACCATCACGAAGCTCGGCATCGCCCGTGCCTTCCAGATTCCGCAACTGTTCCTCGACCGCACCGTGATCGAAAACATCATGCTCGCCTGTGCCGCCCAGACCGGGCAGCTTTCCGGCTGGACATCGCTGCTCGACCTGCCCGAGCGCGCCGAGATGGAGGATTTGCTCGATCTGGTCGGCGTGCGTGCCTTTGCCGAGCGCACGGCCTTTGAGCTGCCAGAGGGCCAGCGCAAGCTGGTCGATATCGCACTGGCGCTGGCATTGAAGCCGCAGGTGCTGCTGATGGACGAGCCGACTTCCGGCGTCGCCTCCGCCGAGAAACTCGGTGTGATGGATATCCTGACCACGGCCTTGGCCAGGCAAAAGGTCAGCTCCGTCTTTGTCGAGCACGACATGGACATGGTCGAGCGCTATGCATCCCGTGTCGCGGTCTGGTCGTCAGGCAAGATCCAGATGGTCGGAACACCCGCGGAGGTTCTGGAAAATGCCGAGGTCCGTGCTCAAGTGATCGGAATTTGAGCCATGCTGAGCTTTGACAATGTCGATGTTTCGATCGCCGGCGTGCATGTGTTGCGCAAGGTCTCGTTCAAGCTGCCACCCGGCGCGACCTGCGCGCTGATCGGGCACAATGGTGCCGGCAAGACGACGACCGTGCGCACGATCATGGGTTTCACCACGGCCACTGGCTCAGTGACGCTTGGCGGCGAGGATATGGCCAAGGTCGCGCCGCACCTGCGCCCTGGCCTCGGCATCGGCTATGCGCCAGAAGACCGCCGTCTTTTTTCGGCCTTCACCGTCGAGGAGAATGTCTTGCTGCCCGCGCGGGTGGCCAAGCTCTCGCGTGAAGAAACGAAGCGGCGACTGGAACGGGCCTACTGGCTCATGCCCGAACTCAAAGAGCTTGCAGCCCGCCCGGCAGGCTCGGTCTCCGGCGGGCAGGGGAAAATGGTCGCCCTGGGGCGCGCTTTGATGCTTGGCACGCGGCTTGTCATTCTCGACGAGCCGTTCCAGGGCTTGGCCCCGGTGCTGGCGCAGCGCTACGCCGAGGCGCTGCAGCGACTGAGGGCCGAGGACAAGGAAATCTCGCTGCTGATCACCGAGTCGAACCCCAAATTGCTGCAATCTTTCGCCGATTTCGCGCTCACCATCGAGCGCGGTGAACTGTCCGAAACGTCGAGGCGCGAGCCTCACATCAGGCACTGACTGGCCACAATGCCAGCAGGCATCACCACAGGAGGACTGACCATGTTGAATAAACTGTCACGTCGCACGCTGTTGGCAGGAGCGGGCGCGCTCGGTGGACTGGCCATGCTACCGGGCGTCGGGTTGGCGCGCGCGCCAATGCTGCGGACGCAAGCTCCCTATTTCTATCGTTTCCCCTTCGGTACCGCGGAAATCACGGTCGTCTCGGACGGCCCGCTGCCGTTGGGCGATCCAGGTGACACCTTTCTCGGTGTCGGCAAGGATGAAATCCGCGCCATGCTCACCCGTAACTTTCTCGATACCAAGAATGTCGTGCTCGAACAGAACATCCCCGTGGTCAACATGGGCGACAAGCTGATCATGTTCGACACGGGCATGGGCGCTGCAAAAACCTTCGGTCCGACGACCGGGCGCTTGATCCAGAGTTTGAAGGAAGCAGGTATCAACCCTGGCGACATCGACGCCATCTGCTGCAGCCACGGCCATATCGACCATATCGGCGGGCTGGTGGATGAGGCCAACAAGCCCCTGTTTCCGAATGCGGAAGTGTGGCTTGCACAGTCTGATTTCGACTTCTGGACCGACGAAGCCAAACTTGGATCGCCACTCAAGGTCTTCATCGAACACGCCCGCAAGAACCTCCTGCCGGTTCGCGACCGCATCAAGTTCTTCAGGGACGGGCAGGAGTTCCTGCCGGGCGTGCAGGCCGTGGCCGCACCGGGTCACACCGTCGGCCATACGATCTTCATGATCTCGTCAGGCGGCAAATCGTTCTGTTTCATGGGCGACCTCACCCACCACCAGGTGCTCTTGCTGGAGCGGCCGTTGATGGAGTTCGCCTATGACAGCGACCCCAAGCAGTCGGCGCAGACACGGGTGAAGCTGCTCACCATGCTGGCCGACAAGCAGATCCCGGTCATGTCTTACCACTTCCCGTGGCCCGGCTTCGGCAATCTCGCCAAGTCCGGCGATGGCTTCCGCTACTTCGCCGAACCGATGAAGATGGTTCTTTGACAGAACGGTTCGCTGAAACTGCAGCCCGGGCACAATGCCCGGGCTGC
>JBOFFB010000680.1:0-2160 GCA_051648385.1 Allobosea sp. | reverse complement strand
CGTTGCTGAAAAACCATCGGCGGCCCCCACGCCAGTCCTTGGAGCCCGCTGATGTCATCGCCTGTTTCTCGCGCCGCCTCCGTCGAATTTCGCAATGTCTGGAAGCGCTGGGGTACGACTGCTGCAGTGCGCGACGTGTCGTTCCGCGTCGAGGCAGGCACGCTGACAACGCTGCTGGGTCCTTCCGGTTGCGGCAAGACCACGACCTTGCGCCTCGTCGCCGGGCTTGAAATCGCCAGCGAAGGCCAGATCATCATCGGCGACACCGATGTAACGCGGCTTGGAGCTGCCGAGCGCGATGTCTCGATGGTCTTTCAGTCCTACGCGCTCTTCCCGCACATGAGCGTGCTGCAGAACTGCATGTATGGCCCGCTCGCATCGGGCGCGCCAAAGGCCAAGGCTGAGGAGATGGCGCGCGAGAAGTTGGCCTTGGTCGGTTTGTCCGGCCTCGAAGCGCGGCTACCGTCGGAGTTGTCCGGCGGCCAGCAGCAGCGCGTTGCGGTCGCGCGCGCTATCGTGCTGGAACCCAGCGTGCTGTTGTTCGACGAGCCCTTGTCCAACCTTGATGCCAAGCTGCGCCGGAAAGTGCGCGACGAGATCCGTGATCTGCAGCAGCGCCTTGGCCTCACGGTGATCTACGTCACCCACGACCAGCAAGAAGCGCTGGCCGTCTCCGACAAGGTCATCGTGATGGACAACGCCATCATCGCGCAGGAGGGCACGCCTGATGATCTGTATCGTCGGCCAAGAAGCCGGTTCCTGGCAGACTTCATCGGCGAGGCGAATATCATCGAAGGGCAGTTCGTGGCCAATAGGGCAGATGTGAGTTTCCAGCGCGATGGCGTGGAGTTGCACCTGGGCGCTGTCGACGTTCCACCCGGCGCGAGCATGATGGCGCTGCGGCCAGACCGCATCACGCTTCAACCCACCGGTTCGGACGGCCCGATCCGTATCGCCCGCTGTGCTTTTGTCGGTGCATCCTATGAGTACACGCTTCAGACGCCATGGGGCGAGATGCTGGTGATCAGGCCGTCATCCGAACAGCCATTGGCTGCAATGACTGTGGTGCAAGTTCAGCCTGACTCAGGCGCGAGCATCGTGCTGGCTTGATGGGGTTTGATCCGGGTTCCTGAATGTTGGAACGATACTCAGTTGTGCGAGTTCGGCTCCGATACAAAACCATCTTCTTGGGATGCTGTTGCCGCCGAAGCCAAAAGCCGGTCAATCAACGAAAGACGACATGACACCAGAAAGCGACCTGCCCTCGGCCTTGATCGACGAAACATGCTTCTTGCCGATCGACGCATCAAGCCTGTTCACACCAAACCGTGCGACCCACCCGCCTCGCATCCTTCTGCTCTATGGCTCTGTGCGTCAGCGCTCGTTCAGTCGACTGGCAAGCGAAGAGGCTGCCCGTATCCTGCAGCGCCTCGGCGCGGAAACGCGGATGTTCAATCCATCGGGTATGCCCTTGCCGGATGATGCTGAGACAAGTCACCCGAAAGTACAGGAGTTGCGCGACCTCGTGACATGGTCCGAAGGGATGGTCTGGTGCTCGCCCGAGCGGCACGGTGCCATGACCGGCATCATGAAAGCGCAGATCGACTGGATCCCGCTCTCGCTCGGAGCTGTTCGACCGACACAAGGCAAGACGCTGGCGGTGATGCAGGTTTCAGGCGGCTCCCAAAGCTTCAATGCCGTCAACCAGTTGCGGATACTGGGCCGCTGGATGCGCCTGATCACAATTCCCAATCAATCATCCGTTCCAAGAGCGTTCATGGAATTCGACGATCAGGACCGAATGAAACCCTCGGCACTTTATGATCGCATCGTGGACGTGATGGAAGAACTGGTGAAGTTCACAGTGCTGACCCGTGATTGTGCCGACTACCTCGTCGACCGATACTCCGAGAGGCGCGAATCTGCTGAGACACTGTCGAAGCGTATCAATCAGCGAGCCATTTGAGCGCGCTAGATCATCCCGCATTGAGATGGAATCCATCTCAATGCGGAAAGATGATCGATCATAATAAGATTGACGGGTTCACGCACCTTTGGCCGCGCCTGTTCTGTGTCGCCTTCATTACCCTCGGCACGTCTTTGTTTTCAGTGAAGAGACCGCGGCAAACTGCTCGTGATCGGCAAACGTGGCGAGGCGGC
>JBOFFB010000679.1:0-2730 GCA_051648385.1 Allobosea sp. | reverse complement strand
ATTGGCCGCAAGACCAAGCGTCAACACTGCGAAGATCAGCGACATCGCCATGCCCGCCATAATGGCGGCCAGCACGCCGACATAGGAATTGCCTGAGACAATAGCAGCTGCGAAACCGCAAGCCGCGCCCATGATCATCGTGCCTTCCATGCCAAGGTTGAGAACGCCGGAGCGTTCGCAGACCAGTTGGCCGATCGCGCCGATCAGGAGCGGGGTCGACGCGGTGATGATGGTCAGCAGAATGGCCTCGAACATCGTCATGTGGCACGCCCTCTGCCATTTGCCACGCCGCTGCCGCGCACAAGGCGGATGCGGTAAATCAGGAAGGCATCACAAGCGAGCACATAGAACAGCAGCATGCCCTGGAAAACGCGCGTCACATCGAGCGGTAGACGCAACGAGATTTGCGCATTCTCGCCGCCAATGAAGGTAATGGCGAGGAACACCCCTGCAATGAGGCAGCCAACAGGGTTGAGGCGACCGAGGAAGGCCACGATGATGGCCGTGAAGCCATACCCCGGCGAAATCGTTGGCTGGAGCTGGCCCATGGTGCCGGAAACTTCGATGATGCCGGCAAGGCCAGCCAGCGCACCCGATATGGCGAAAACCATCCATGTGATGCGCTTCTCCGAAAAGCCCGCGAAGCGCGCTGCCCGCGGGGCCTCGCCCACCAGCCGTATCTCGAAGCCCTTGAGCGTTCGTGCCATCAGCACGGCTGCGATGATCACGACCACGATGGCAATGATGCTGCCGATGTTGACGCGGCCATCGCTCATCAGGCGCATCACCTGTGCTTCCTTCTCGAACATCACGCTTTGCGGGAAGTTGAAGCCCTTGGGGTCGCGCCACGGCCCGCGCACCAGCCAGTCGAGCAGCAACTCGGCGATGTAGACCAGCATCAGGCTGGTCAGGATTTCGTTGACCGAGAGGCGCGTTTTCAGAAGCGCCGGGATCATGGCGAAGGCCGCACCTCCGACCATGCCAGCCAGCATCATGGCGGGAAAAACCCACGGTCCGTTGACGGTGCCGTGGGTAGCAATGGCAATGGCGCTGCCGAAGATCGCACCCATCACGAACTGGCCCTCGGCGCCGATGTTCCAGTTGTTGGAGAGATAGCAAAGCGAAAGGCCCACCGCGATCAACACCAGCGGTGTCGCCTTCACCGCCAACTCGGCCAAGGCCCAGCTGTCGCTAATGGGCGAAATGAAATAGACGCCAAGCGCCGTCAGCGGATCGAGCCCGAGTGCGATGAACATGAGGGCACCGGAGACCAGCGTCAGCGCCACCGCGATCAGTGGCGAGATCAGGCTCATCCAGCGTGAGGTGTCGTCGCGTTTGCTCAAGATCAGGCGCATCAGGCGGCAACCTCTGCGGCAAAACCGGAGCCACCCATCAGCACGCCGACAGCTTCGCGCCTGAGACCGGCTGTGTCGCCAGTGCCGGACAGCTGTCCGTGGAAGATGACGGTCATGCGATCCGTGATTTCGAACAGCTCATCGAGGTCCTGGCTGATCACCAGCACGGCAGCGCCGGCGCGCGCGAGATCGACCAGCGCCTGCCGGATCTGGGCTGCTGCGCCGGCATCGACACCCCATGTCGGCTGCGAGACGACAAGCAGTTTCGGATTGCGCAGGATGTCGCGGCCCACGACGAATTTCTGCAGATTGCCGCCGGACAGCGCTTTGGCTTCCGGGTCGCGTGGCCCCTTGCGAACATCAAAGGCCTTGACCACCTGGTCGACCCAATCCAGCGCCTTTGCCTTGTCGACAAAGCCCTTGTGGACAAACCCATTGGTTGCATGGCCTGCCAGCAGAGCATTTTCGGAGAGCCTGAGACGCGGCGCGGCAGCGTGGCCGAGCCGTTCCTCGGGCACGAATGCGCCGCCCATCAAGCGCCGAGCATTGATGCCTTCGCGGCCCGCCGGTGCGCCATCGATGGTGATGATACCAGGCGCTGCCGACAGCACTTCTCCTGAAAGCGCCGCAAACAGCTCGTCCTGCCCATTGCCGGCGACGCCAGCTATGCCAAGGACTTCGCCGCAGCGGACATCGAAATTGATGGACTTCAGGCTCGTTCCATGCGGGTCGTTTGATACCAGCGTGAGGTTCGAGACCTTCAATCTCACGGGACCCTCGACCATGATGGGGTCATGCCGCGTCGGCGCAATCTTGCTGCCGACCATCATCTCTGCCAGCGAGGCAGTTGTTTCGAATTTGGGATCACAGGTGGCGATGACCTTGCCGTGACGCAGGATGGTGGCGCGTTCGCAAATGCGGCGCACCTCCTCCAGCTTGTGCGAGATGTAAAGGATGGCGCAACCTTCGGCCCGTATGCGCTCCAGTGTGGCGAGCAGGCCTTCGGCTTCCTGCGGGGTCAGCACCGAGGTCGGTTCGTCGAGGATGAGCAGCTTCGGGTTTTGCATCAGGCAACGCACGATCTCGATGCGCTGGCGCTCGCCGACCGACAGCCGCCAAACCTCGCGGTGCGGCTCCAGCGGCAGGCCGTAAGCCCGCGATACCTGATCAAGCCGTGCTGCGACAGCCTCGACTGGTTCGTTGCCATCCAGTGCCAGCGCCACGTTCTCGGCGACTGTAAGCGCCTCGAACAATGAAAAATGCTGGAAGACCATGCCGATGCCGAGCTTGCGGGCCTCGGCAGGGTTGCGCAGGATGACTGGTCGACCTTGCCACAGCAGTTTGCCTTCCGAGGGCTGCAGCAGGCCGTAGAGGA
>JBOFFB010000678.1:0-3347 GCA_051648385.1 Allobosea sp. | reverse complement strand
ATATCAACAATGATGGCCGGGCCGACATCATCGGCTTCGCCAGCGGCGGCACTTACATCGCGCTGGCCAAGGCGGACAACAGCGGCACGTTCTCAACGGCCTTCCTCGCCATCCAGTCCTTCGGCACAGATCCTGTTGCCGGGGGCTGGACCAATGACGACCTGTTCCCACGCACTGTCGCCGATGTCACCGGTGATGGCCGGGCAGACCTCGTCGGCTTCGGCAGCGCGGGGACATTTGTGGCCAACGCCAATAACTGGTTCTATGTGTGACGCGAGTGCATGCAAACCACGCGCGTCAGCCCGCTTGCAATCTCCATTGGCTGATCAGACTTTCGGTGCCATCCAGCGTGGCGGTTCCGTCGGCAGTTGCATGGTTTCCTTGAAGGTCGACAGCGCGATGATCGTCTCGGTGCGCTCCACGCCAGCGACGGATTTGATGACATTGGCGAGCAGACCTTCCAACATGCGCGGGTTCTTCACGCGCACTTTCAGCGCGTAGTTCCAGACACCCGTCACATGGTGGCATTCGAGCACGCAAGGCTCCACGAGAATACGCGCCAGAAACGGCTTCTCGGTCGCCGGGTTGCTCCAGCCGACAAACAGAAACGCCAGCAGGTCCAGCCCCACCGCTTCCGCGTCCACATGGGCGTGGAACCCCGTGACCACACCCTTGTCGACCAGCTTGCCGATACGCTCCTTGGTTGAGGAGACCGACAGGCCGATCTCCTTGCCCATGTCGGCCAGGGACGGTCGGGTGTCCGCCTGCAACAGGGCAATCAGTTTGCGGTCAATCAAATCGAATTCAGCCATCATCGTCTCCGCCTGCGAAGGCCCTTGCGGTTCCGCATATTATATGGCATATTGAATCGAGTTACACAAATATTAGTGTTAAAACGATTTTAATCCGTTTGAACGATCACAAGTGTCAGACACGCCATCACGGCGGTAGTTCAGCGGTTTTCGGGCTGGAGCGCAATCTCCTTTCACGCGAACCCGGGGTTAACCTTGCGTCTGGATGTACGTGGGCCACCCGCGAGGGCGGCAGTTCATCCGGCCCAGATGCAGCATTTTGAGCGCGGTGACCGCGCTGACCGGCGTCATGCGGGTTCGCCCTGTTTGTGCCTTGGTCAGTCGGTTTGCCGCATCAGGTCTGCATCTGAAGAGGAACCACCATGCCCGGCATTCCCGTCACCTGGCTCAACCAGTTCATTGTCAACGTTATTTTGAGCGGCATCCAGAACGAGCCGGACATCATCCAGCTCAGCAATGGCAACATCCTCGTGGCCTGGAGGAGCTCCGCCAACACCGGCATTGGTTCGCCTGCAGGCACAGACATCATCGGGCAATTGTTCGATCCGCTGGGAGCGCCGGTTGGCGGCGAGTTTCTGATCAACTCCACCACAAGCGCTGGAGCCGAGGCAGACGTGCATCTCGCCGCCTTGCCCGGCGGCGGCTTTGTCTCCACCTACACCACCAACGCGCCACTGGGCACTATCGTGCCTGCCATCAGCATCATGGTGCAAACCTATAGCGCGGCGGGCACCTCGCTTTCAGTCGCCATCGCGGCGCTTGATGGCGTCGCCGTCGACCCCTTCTATTCCAACCCCAACATTGCTGTCTCCAGCGCCACCAGCGCGCTTGTCGTGTATGAGGCGACCCTCGCCGGAGCCGATCCGATCAGGGCGCGCATCTACAACCCGGTCACCAACACGTTCGGGAGCGAATTCTCTGTAATGTCGGGCGGTGGGGACAACGTCACCAATCCGGACGTGGCAGTCCTGTCAAATGGCAACTATGTCGTCAGTGGTGTGGGGGACGGCGGGGGAGATTCCAGGATCATCTACCGGATTCTGACGCCTGCGGGTGCCGTCTTGATTGTTGGCAACGTCACCGACACCTCAGGCAACGGGGAGCAAGATACCGCCGCCCAGGTTGCAGCACTTTCGGACGGTGGCTTCGTCATCACCTGGCAGAATGTTGACACTGATACAGATATACTTTGGGCAAAGTACAATGCTGAAGGTGCGCAGACCGCAACTGGTGTGACTGGTGCGCCCGGTATGTCCATCAACAACATCACGCCCGACGTAACAGGCCTTGCTGATGGCAGCTTCGTCATCACCTACCGGAACGGCTTCAGCGGCCAGGGCGAGGCGCATCATTACAGCGCTGCAGGTGGTGATCTCGGCGTCTTCATCTACGATGACGCCGTGGCTAACCCCAAAATCACCGATCTCGCGGATGGACGCTTCGCGGTGACATGGGTCAGCAGCGGTGACATCAAGATGGAGATCATGGACACGCGGGACGCGGCCAATGCAATCAAAGCCTATAGTGGAGGCGGCTGGCATATTGGCACGATCGGCAACGATCTTATTACGCCCAGCAACGGCGAATTTGTCTATGGCTGGGATGGTGACGACGTCATCACGGAAAATCTGTCCACCAATTTGTTCGCCTATGGTGGCGCAGGCAATGACACGATGATTGTACTGAGCGATATCGGAACAGACTACTTCAATGGTGGTGATGGCCTCGACACGATTGACTGGTCTGCAAGCGACGAAATCGGTGCCACCTTCGATCTGCAGAATGGCACCGCAACGGACACGTTGGCCAACGTGGAACAGATGCTCAACTTCGAAAATCTCATCGGCACCAACAATGCCGACACGATCCTTGGAAGCGGTCTCGGCAATGTGCTGAATGGTGCTGGCGGCAATGACCTGATCTACGGACTGGACGGCAATGACATGCTTGAGGGCGGTGGAGGAAACGATCTCCTGAACGGAGGCACCGGCAGCGACACAGCCGTTCTCGCCGACGTGGCTGGCTTCTTTGTCAAGCATGGCAGCACGGCCTCGAACCTGACCATCCTGACCAGTTTCGGTGAAGACACACTGATTGACATCGAAAACGTGCAATTCGCCGGCACTATCACGACAGCAGCGCTGGTGAAGACATACGCCGATCCGATCACCGGCATCGCCTCGTTCGGCACCAGCCTGGCCGCCGGCGGCTGGAGCAGCGACAACCAGTATCACCGTGAACTGGCCGACGTGAACAATGATGGCCGGGCCGATATCATCGGCTTCGGTGGGGCAGGCACGTTCGTGGCGTTGGCCAAGACTGACGACGGCAGCGGCACGTTCAATGATCCGTTCTTCGGCATCAATTCGTACGGCTTCGATCTCACCGCCGGTGGTTGGGCCAACAATGATCAGTATCCGCGCACTTTTGGCGATGTGAACGGCGATGGCCGGGCCGACATCATCGGCTTCGGCGGCGCGGCGACGTTCGTTTCGCTGGCCAAGACTGACAACTCGGGCACCTTCAACGCCGCGA
>JBOFFB010000677.1:0-2175 GCA_051648385.1 Allobosea sp. | reverse complement strand
TCTTTCCAGACGGGCCCCCGCCAACGGGCTTGCGCTACTGCATCAATGGGGTCGCGCTGGACTTCAAGCCGCAGGAGTAGACCCGCAGCTAGCCGGCTGATTGCCATCCTTGCCTTATGAGGGCTCGGGGTGTATCAGCGCGCCACGTATCCACTTCATTCCGAACCTGAGAGGGACGCCGTTCATGGCTCGCGTCACCGTTGAAGACTGCATCGACAAGGTCGAAAACCGTTTCGAACTGGTTCTACTCGCCAGCCATAGGGCCCGCATGATCGCGTCCGGCACCTCAATTCTGGTCGCACGCGACAACGACAAGAACCCGGTTGTTGCCTTGCGCGAGATTGCCGACGAGAAGATCGCGCCGGATGATCTGAAGGAAGACCTGATCCATTCGCTTCAGAAGCATGTCGAGGTCGACGAGCCCGAACCCGAGACAGTGCCGCTGATGGTGACGGCCAGCGCTGCTGCGACCGCCAAGGCCGCTGCGGACGACACTGAAGTGCAGTTCGATCGCATGAGCGAGGACGACCTGCTGCGCGGCCTTGATGGTCTAGTGGCACCATCCGGCAACAGCCGCGACGATGACGAAGACTGATTGTTGGCATTGCAAATAACAAATGTTCAAGACCCGGCTTACCAGCCGGGTTTTTTGTTGAACCCAGCCCGGTGGTACTTTTTTCATCATTTGAGTGCGAATTGTCTTGAAGCAAATCAGAGCTACCCGAATATTGGGGTTTGGCTCCACGACAGGGACTGGTTCGGCACAACGCCATGATGCGGCAATATGAACTCGTCGACCGGGTCAAGCAGTACAATCCGAATACTGACGAGGACCTGCTCGACCGTGCTTACGTCTACGCCATGAAGGCGCATGGCACGCAGAAGCGTGCCTCAGGTGACCCATTTTTTGCTCATCCGCTCGAAGTTGCGGCCATTCTGACTGACATGCGGCTGGATGATGCCACCATCGTCGCAGCTGTGCTTCACGACACGGTCGAGGACACCGCTGCCACCATCGACGAGATCAACACGGTGTTCGGCACCGAAATCGGCAAGCTTGTCGATGGCCTGACCAAGCTCAAGAAGCTGGATTTCGTCTCGAGAAAGGCGACGCAGGGCGAGAATTTCCGCAAGCTTCTGCTGGCAGTCGCCGCCGACGTTCGCGTGCTGATGGTCAAGCTTGCCGACCGGCTGCACAATATGCGCACGCTCGACCACATGCGCGCCGACAAGCGTCTGCGCATTGCCGAGGAAACCATCGAGATCTACGCGCCGCTAGCCGGCCGCATGGGCATGCAGGAAATCCGCGAGGAACTGGAAGAGCTAGCCTTCCGCCATCTCAAGCCGGATGCCCACGCACTGATCACCGCAAAGCTGGCCGACTTCGTCGCTACCAGCAACAAGCTGATTACCGAGATCGAAAGCCAGCTTGACCAGCTTTTCGCGGAGCGCGGCATCGACGCATCGGTCAAGGGGCGCGCGAAAAGGCCCTATTCTGTCTGGCGCAAGATGGAGCGCAAATCGATCTCGTTCGAGCAACTGTCCGACATTGTCGGCTTCCGCGTTCTGGTGCCCACCGTCGAGGATTGCTACCGCGTGCTCGGCGTCATCCACACGACCTGGGCCATGGTTCCCGGGCGCTACAAGGACTACATCTCGACGCCGAAGCAGAACGACTACCGCTCGATCCACACCACCGTGGTCGGGCCTGGCCACCAGCGCGTCGAACTGCAGATCCGCACAGAAACCATGGACCGCGTCGCCGAATACGGCGTTGCCGCCCACGCGGTCTACAAGGACGGGCGCACGGTCTCGACGCGCGACATGAGCGAATCCAGCGCCTACCAATGGCTTCGGCGCACGGTCGACAACCTCGCCGAAAGTGCCAGCCCGGAGGAATTTCTGGAGCACACCAAGCTCGAACTGTTCCACGATCAGGTCTTCTGCTTCTCTCCCAAGGGGCTGCTGATCGCCCTGCCGCGCGGTGCGACCCCAATCGATTTTGCCTATGCGGTCCACACCGATGTCGGCAACTCGGCGGTTGGCTGCAAGATCAATGGCCGTAATGCGCCGCTACTCACCGAACTGCAGAACGGCGACGAAGTCGAGATCGTGCGCTCAAAGGGCCAGGTTCCGCCCGCAGCATGGGAATCGCTGGTCGTCACCGGCAAGGCT
>JBOFFB010000676.1:0-1589 GCA_051648385.1 Allobosea sp. | reverse complement strand
CGCGGGTGCTGAGTCTGCAACGACGAGATCGGGCGCGGTCGTTTTGAGAATGCCGTCCCACGACTGCAAAAGTGACTGCAAGCCGTTCGCGTCGGCCAGCCCCGCTGCAGCCAGTTGATCGTGCATTGTCGCAGTCGAGCGAGGCGCGCGATCTCCAGCGGTATCCACCGGCCATGGTGGGGCCCGCAAAACTTCTACACCGGCATCAAGAAGCTGCGCGGTGTCCGGTTGTTTCAGCACAAAAACCGGACGGACGTCGTGGCGCTTCAATATGGCGGCGAAGCGCGCAAGGATCGCAAGATGGCCAAACCCGCCGCCGCGCTCCCAGGCGAAAAGAACCGTCTTCATGACGTGGCTTGCTTTCCCGTTTGCGTTGACAATGCACGCCGGAATACTGGCTATAATGATCAGGTATCAAAAGGCAATTGCATGCAGCCGTCTTCTCTTGCGACGCATCGCCCGGAAGTGCGCACTTTCTGGACGGGGCCGGATCTCAGCTATTACGAAAACCTGTCGTTGCGGAGTGCGGTCGCGGCGGGAGCCCGCGTCCTGCTGTATACCTACAACAAGACCCTGAACGTCCCCGACGGCGTCGAACTTGTGGATGCGCGGGAGGTGCTGTCCGGTCCGCTCTACCAGTTTCATCATAACGACGGCGATCTCTCGCTCGCCTTGCATTCCGATCTGTTTAGGTATCTCGCCATCCAGAAGTCCGGCGGCTGGTACATGGATCTCGACATCGTCGTGATGCAGCCGTCGCTGCCCGGCGATAAAATCTATCTTGCCTATCAGGAGGACGGCGTCGTCAATGCCGCTGTCATGAAATTTTCCGCACAGTCGCCGATCATGACGGCCGCTGTCGATGAGGCGATCAGGTTGCTGCCGGCGGCAGGCACGGCCGCAGCGGGTGCCGATCACGGCATTGTCGGACCTCAGCTCATCACGCGCCTCGCATCTGAATATGCGGTCGATCATCTCGTTCGTCCGAAAGCCAGCGCATACGAGATTCACCCCAACGAAGTTCTGATGTTCTTCGATCCCGCCCAATGCGACGCTGTTTTTCAGCGGCTGGCCTCAAGCGACTTCGTGCATCTCTGGAACGATCTGTGGCGTGCGTTGCGCATTCCGAAAAACCTGGGCCCGCCCGAAGGCAGTTTTTTGGATTCGCTATTCAAGCGTTTTGGAATCGACGTTCCTCAAGGAGCGCGTTTGTCCCTTGAGGCCGTCGAGAGGTGGTTTCGAGAGTTTTGGGTGATGAAGGAGCTCAAGCAGAAGCTCTCCACCCAAAGCATGCCCTACGATGCGCTGGATCATCTGGCCCGATCCATCCAGATCAACGGCTGGCAGCCCGGCCAGCGCGCCTTCGGTCATACCGCGATGTTGCAGCAGGAGGATCATCCGCGCGCCGCCGATCCCCAGACGGTCAGAACATTCTGGCACGGAGAAACGATTGGTCCCTATCAGCTGATGTGCCTGAAAAGTTTCGCGGCGAGCGGGCATCGGGTCGAAGTGTTTTCCTATAATCGCGACTTGGATGTTCCCGACTGGATATGTGTTGAGGATGCGGCGCAAATTCTTCCGCGCGAACT
>JBOFFB010000675.1:0-11128 GCA_051648385.1 Allobosea sp. | reverse complement strand
CGCTCACAAGATATTGTCTGGATTCTGGGTTCCGTTCCGCTGGCGCTTCACAGCCCCGGAAGCGCGCGGCAAGATGATTGCATTTCCGGGGCTCAGCAGCGAAGCGTATGAGAACCCGGAATCCAGACAGTATCTTGTGAGCGCAGCGAACGCCGCTTAGAACAGCGCTATGCCCAAACCTGCCCCGTTCTCCACGCCGCCTGACCAGCTTCTGCCGCTTGAGGCGCAGATGGAACATGCCGATCTTGTCGCGCTGATCGCCACGGCTGACGAGGCTTATCACGGGCAGGACGCGCCAGTGATGAGCGATGCTGAATATGATGTCCTGCGCCGCCGGGCCGAGGCGATCGAGGCGCTGTTTCCGCATCTGAAAGGCGGACGCCTCGCCACCAAGGTTGGTGCGAAAGCGCAGGAGAAGTTCGCCAAGGTGCGCCACCGCGTGCCAATGCTATCGCTGGCCAACAGCTTTTCGCGCGAGGATGTGGCGGACTTCGAAGGCCGCATCCGCTCGTTCCTTGGCCTCGGGCTGGCTGAGCCGGTGGTGCTGACTGCCGAGCCAAAAATCGACGGGCTATCGCTGGCACTGCGCTATGAGCGCGGGCGGCTGGTGCAGGCGGCCACGCGCGGCGATGGCGAGGAGGGCGAGGATGTCACCGTCAATGCCCGCACCATCGCCGATATTCCGCAACAACTGACCGGCGATGTGCCTGCCGTGTTCGAGGTGCGCGGCGAGGCCTATCTCAGCCACGCCGACTTTGCCGCGCTCAATGCCCGCCAGCGCGAGGCGGGCGACAAGGAATTCGCCAATCCGCGCAACGCGGCGGCGGGTTCGTTGCGCCAGCTTGATGCCAGCATCACCGCGTCGCGGCCCTTGCGCTTCTTTGCCTACGCCTGGGGCGATGTGGAGCGGCTGCCCGCAGACACTCAGTTTGGCATCGTGCAGGCCTTCAAAAGCTGGGGCCTGCCGGTGAATGCACTGATGAAGCGCTGCGCCGGTGTCGATGAATTGCTGGCCCACTATGCGGACATCGAAGCTAGCAGGGCCAGCCTCGGCTATGACATCGACGGGGTGGTCTACAAGGTCGACCGCATTGATTGGCAGCTGCGGCTTGGCTTTGTCGGCCGTGCGCCGCGCTGGGCCACGGCGCACAAGTTCCCGGCGGAGAAGGCGACCACGCTGATCGAAGGCATCGACATCCAGGTTGGCCGCACCGGCGCGCTGACGCCGGTGGCCAAGCTCAGGCCCGTCACGGTCGGCGGGGTGGTGGTTTCGAACGCCACCTTGCACAATGCTGACGAGATCGCCCGGTTGGACGTGCGCATCGGTGACACGGTGGTGGTGCAGCGCGCCGGTGATGTCATCCCGCAGGTGGTCGAGGTGGTGATGGCGCAGCGCCCTGCTGGTGCCGAGCCGTTTGCTTTCCCGCGTGTCTGCCCGTGTGATTTGCGCACGCCCGTGGTCAAGGAAACGACAGCCGCCGGCATCGAGAGCATCGTCAGGCGCTGCACCGGTGAGTTCGCCTGCCCCTACCAGCGCATCGAGCACCTCAAGCACTTTGCCTCACGCCGCGCCTTCGACATCGAGGGGTTGGGCGACAAGCAGATCGCCTACTTCTTCGAGAAAGGGCTGATCAAGGAGCCCGGCGACATCTTTACACTGGCCGTGCGCGATGCTGCGCCGGGCAATCTGCAGCGTATCCAGAACTACGAAGGCTTCGGCGAAACGTCTGCCGCCAATTTGTTTGCTGCCATCGAAGCGCGGCGCACGATCCAGCTCGAACGGTTGATCTTCGCACTCGGTATCCGCCATGTGGGGGAGACAACGGCCAAGATGCTGGCGCGGAACTACGGCACGTGGGTGGCGTTCGATGCCGCCGCGATGCGTGTTGCGGCGGGCGACGCCGAGGCCGCTGCCGAAATGGATGCGATCGACCAGATCGGCGAGACGGTGATCGAGGCAATCCGCAGCTATTTCGCGGAAAGCCACAACCGCGAAATCGTCGATCGGCTGGCAGCAGAGCTGACCATCATCGATGCCGAGCAGGCCGCCAAGGATTCGCCGGTCGCCGGCAAGACGGTGGTGTTCACCGGCAGTCTTGAGAAGATGACGCGCGATGAGGCCAAGGCCATGGCCGAGCGGTTGGGCGCAAAGGTGGCGGGGTCGGTGTCGAAGAAGACCGATCTTGTCGTTGCCGGGCCGGGCGCAGGCTCGAAGCTGAAAGCCGCCAGCGATCTTGGCATCGAGGTGATCGACGAGGATGGCTGGCTGGCGTTGGTGGGGGCATGAGCAATCAATTGCCGCTGCCTGATGCCGTCGTCAGCGAAATCATCGAGATGGCGCTCAGCGACCACACCAGCTTTGCCGCCATCGAGATGCTGCACGGGTTGAGTTCCGATCAGGTCAAGGCGCTTATGCGGGCCAACCTCAAAGGCGGCAGCTACCGGGCGTGGCGCAAGCGCGTGCGCGAGTTTTCCGATCGGCGCGAGCATTATAAGTAGGCAAACCACTGCACATCGTCATTCCGGGGCAGGCACAGCCTGAGCCCGGAACCGAAGCGCGACAAAGATCCATCATGGATGTTGATGGGTTCCGGGCTCCGCTGCGCGGCCCCGGAATGACGGCGCGGCTCAGGCCTCCGCGCCTTCGCGCAGCATCTCAAGTCTCAGCCATTCTTCCTCAGCATCGCCGAGGCGTTTCTGGCTTTGCGCCAGCGCCTCGACAGCTTTGTTGAAGCGGACTGGATTTTTGCCGAACAGCCCGGCTTCAGCCAACACCGCGTTGAGCTTGTCGATGTCCGCGTGCAGCTTGTTGATGGTGACGGGCAAGGTTTCGAGGGCGTGCTTTTCCTTGAAGGAGAACTTCGATTTCGCGTCGCGTGCAGAGGCCGCGGGCGCAGGCTCGACCACCTTGGCCATGGCAGACAGCCGGTTGCCCTGGCCGCGCCGGGCTGTCACGCCTTCGCCGCGCTGGGTGACCATGTCGGAGTAGCCGCCGGCATAGGTGGTGAAACGGCCCGCGCCATCGGCCATGACCACGGCATTCACTGTGCGGTCCAGGAAGTCACGGTCGTGGCTGACGAGGATGACGGTGCCGTTGTAGTCGGCGATCATCTCTTGCAGCAGGTCGAGAGTTTCGAGGTCAAGGTCATTGGTCGGCTCGTCGAGCACCAGCATGTTCGAGGGCTTGGCCAGCGCGCGCGCCAGCATCAGCCGACCGCGCTCGCCGCCGGACAGCACCTTGATCGGGGTGCGGGCCTGCTCGGGCGTGAACAGGAAGTCCTTGAGGTAGCCCATGACGTGCTTGCGCTCGCCCGCGACGTCGATGAAGTCACCGCGCCCGTCTGTCATGGCTTCGGCCAGCGTCCACTCGTCCTTCAGGCTGTCGCGGCGCTGGTCGAGCGTGGCGAGCGCGGTGGCTGGGCTCAGCACGATGGTGCCGGTGTCAGGCTTGATGCCGCCGGTCAGCATGTTGATCAGCGTGGTCTTGCCTGCGCCGTTGGCGCCGACGATCCCGACGCGCTCGCCGCGCGAGATGCGAATCGAGAAATCGCCGACGATCTGGCGGGCATCATAGGCCTTGGTGATGTTCTTGGCTTCGATCATCAACTTGCCGCCGCTTTCGGCTTCGGATACGGCCAGCGTGACCTGGCCCTGGGGGCCGCGATAATCGCGCGCCTCGGCGCGCAAAGCGTGCAGGTTGCCAAGGCGCTTGACGTTGCGCTTGCGGCGCGCGGTGACGCCATAGCGCAGCCAGTGCTCTTCATTGGCAATCTTGCGGTCAAGCTTGTGGCGCTCGATTTCCTCTTCTTCCAGCACCTTGTCGCGCCAGGCCTCGAAGGCGGAAAAGCCCTGGTCGAGCCGCCGCGCCTTGCCGCGATCGAGCCAGACAGTGGCACGCGACAGGCTGGTCAGGAAGCGCCGGTCATGGCTGATCAGCACCAGCGCACTCTTGCTCTGCGCCAGTTCCTGTTCCAGCCAGGCGATGACGGGCAAGTCGAGATGGTTGGTCGGCTCATCGAGCAGCAGCAGGTCTGGTTCCGGCGCCAGAGTGCGGGCCAGCGCCGCGTGGCGGGCCTCGCCGCCTGACAGGCGCGACGGGTCCTCCTCGCCGGTGAGGCCAAGCTGTTCGAGCAGATAACTCACACGGTATTCGTCATCGCCGGGCGTGAGGCCAGCTTCGGCGTAGGCGCGCGTTGTCTTGAAGCCGCCAAAATCCGGTTCCTGCGGAAGATAGCGCATGGTGACGCCGGGATGCACGAACCGCTCGCCACGCTCGGGGTCGATCAGCCCGGCCGCGATCTTCAGGAGTGTCGATTTGCCGGAGCCGTTGCGCCCGATCAGGCAGATGCGGTCGCGCGGGCTTACGGCGAGTTCAGTGCCATCAAGACACGGATTGCCGCCAAAACCGTGGCGAACATTTTTCAAAGTGAGAAGTGGTGGAGCCATGCGGCCCAAGTGGACTGGCAAGGCCTGCGATGCAACCTGTATTCCGCCTTGCCGAGGTGGTTTTGGCTGTTAATCTTGGCGCGCTTGCGCTCACGCAGGCGGAAATGACGGGTTTTTCATGCTGCTCCTGCCCAACCTGCTGCGGCGCTTCATTCGCAATGGCAAGCTTGATGTGATCGATCATGGTGGCACACGCCACAGCTTTGGCTCGGGTGTTGATGGTCCGGCAGTGACGTTGCGCTTCCACGATGCCGCCATCGAGCGCGAGCTTTTCTTCAACCCGGAGCTGAAGGTCGCCGAAGGCTACATGGATGGCCGCATCACCTTCGAGGACGGCAGCCGCGCTTTCGATCTCGTGCAACTATTCTCGGTGAACCGCAGCGGGCTGGCAGCGCACCCTGTTCAACAGGTGCTGCGCCGCGCCTGGCGCAGCGTGAAGCGGTTGCAACAGCGCAACCCGCTCGGGCAGGCAGCCAAGAATGTGCAGCATCACTATGATATCCCCACGCCGTTCTACCGGCTCTGGCTCGACCCGACGATGAGCTATTCGTGCGCCTACTTCCCGACACCGGAGGCATCGCTGGAAGAAGCGCAGCATGCCAAGATCCGCCACATCATCGCCAAGCTGAAGCTCGAACCCGGCATGACCGTGGCCGAGATCGGCTCCGGCTGGGGTGCGCTTGCGGTCGCCATTGCCAAGTCGTGCAATGTCACTGTCACCGGCATCAACGTCAGCATCGAGCAGCTTGCTGCCTCGCGGGCGCTGGCAGAGGCTGAAGGTGTGGGGGACCGCGTCAGCTTCATCGAGAGGGATTACCGTGAGGTCGAGGGCAAATTCGACCGGGTTGTCTCCGTCGGTATGATGGAGCATGTCGGTGTGCAGTATTTCGACACGTATTTCTCCACCGTGAAACGCATGCTGAAGCCAGGCGGCTACGCCATGATCCACGCGATCGGGCGCATGTCGCCGCCGGGGACGACAGCTCCGTTTATCCGCAAGTACATCTTCCCCGGTGGCTACGTGCCGGCGATGTCGGAAGTGTTCGCGTCGCTGGAGCGCACCGGCATCTGGTGCTGCGATTGCGAGACGCTGCGGCTCCACTACTACTGGACCATCAAGCACTGGCGGCTGAACTATGAGGCGCGGCGCGCGGAAGCCGTCGCCATGATGGGCGAGCGGTTCTGCCGGATGTGGGACTTCTATCTCGCAGCGGTGGAACTGGGCTTCCTCAATGGTTCCAACTTCGTGTTCCAGCTCTTGTTGTCCGAGACGCGCGACGCGGTTCCGGTGATCCGCGACTTCATCGTGGATGACGAACGGAAGCTGGTGGTCCATGAAACGACCAAGCCTGATCAAATGGGTGTATGATCGTTCATTCGACGGCCTGACGATTTGGATGACGCTTTGTGGGTTGTCATCCCCGGCCTTGCAGGCCGCCGGGGATGACACTGGGACGATCAACGCTGGTTCAGCCCCAGCTCCTTCTGTGCCTTTCGCGTCAACCCCAGCGACACCAGCCGATGGCTTTCACGCAGGTAAAGCTTGAACGCCTCGTCATCCATGTTCTCGCCCGATGTGCGCTGCAGCCAGATCATGCCGCGTGAGGCGAGATAGGGAGCGGGCCGGAAGCCGGACGCATCCTTCAGCATGTCAAAGCTCATGCGCGAGCATTTGAAGGAGATGTTGAGCCACGTGTCGTCTGTGCTGCCCCGCTGGCTGCCGATGGCAAACACCTTGCTGCCAATCTTCCAGACGTGTGAAGCGCCCCATTGCACCACATGGGTGGCATGGGGCAGGGACTGGCAGAAGCGGTTGTAGTCGTCTCGGATCATGCACCATCTTGCCAGATGCCGCGCGGCAACGTAACACTCTTTCATGACGTCCGAAGCCGCCCAATGTTGTGTCCTGCCTTGCGAGTTCGTCGCAGGCACGCGGCTGGCTGCAGCATCGTCCACACTTGCGCTTTCAGGCTTGCTTCTTATCAGCCCCTGAGGGCCGTCCGGGCATTAACCTGGGCTCTCAGGGGGTTCGTGCACAAAGCCCCTGAACAGCCCGCCGCAAATCAGCTAGAGAGCTTTGAAATGCGGAGCGGGCAACCGCCCAAGAGGAACGCCCCATGTCAATGTCTTCATCGACATCCAAATCCCAGGTTCTGATTTTCGACACAACCTTGCGCGATGGCGAGCAATCGCCCGGCGCTACCATGACCTTCGAGGAAAAACTCGACATCGCCGACATGCTTGACGCGATGGGCGTCGATATTGTCGAGGCCGGATTTCCTATCGCATCGAACGGTGATTTCGAGGCGGTGCATGCCATCGCCAAGCGGCTGAAGCGCGCCACGGTGGCAGGCCTTGCCCGCGCCATCAACGCCGACATCGACCGGGCAGGGGAGGCGGTGCGCGTGGCCCAGCGCGGGCGCATCCACACATTCGTGTCGACCTCGCCGATCCATCTCGAATTCCAGATGCGCAAGACCCAAAGCGAGGTGCTCGACATCATCGTCGCCACCGTGGCGCGTGCCCGCAACCTCGTCGAGGACGTGGAATGGTCGGCGATGGATGCGACCCGCACGCCGATCGATTATCTCTGCCAATGCGTCGATGCCGCGATCAAGGCAGGTGCCACCACTATCAATTTGCCAGACACGGTTGGGTACACCACGCCCGATGAGCACCGCGCCATGTTCCGCGCCGTGCGCGAGCGCGTGGCCAACAGCGACAAGGCGATCTTCTCGGCCCATTGCCACGATGATCTCGGCCTCGCCGTCGCCAACTCGCTGGCGGCGCTGGAGGGCGGTGCGCGGCAAATCGAATGCACCATCAACGGCATCGGCGAGCGGGCCGGCAATACCGCGCTTGAGGAGATCGTGATGGCGATCCGAACGCGCAGCGATGCCTATCCGTTCGAGACAAACATCGAGAGCAAGATGCTGACGCGCGCATCGAAGATGGTGTCGAACGCGACATCGTTTCCGGTGCAATACAACAAGGCCATTGTCGGACGGAACGCCTTCGCCCACGAAAGCGGCATCCATCAGGATGGCATGCTGAAGAACCAGACCACCTACGAGATCATGACGCCGGAATCGGTCGGCGTGCAGAAGACCTCGCTGGTGATGGGCAAGCATTCGGGTCGCGCTGCCTTCAAGGACAAGCTGAAGGCGCTGGGCTACGAACTCGGTGACAACCAGGTCGAGGACGCTTTCGTGCGCTTCAAGGCGCTGGCTGACCGCAAGAAGCATGTCTACGACGAAGACATCGAGGCGCTCGTCGATGACAACATCGCCACCGCGCATGACAGGGCCAAGCTGGTGTCATTGTCAGTCATCGCAGGCACGCGTGGCCCGCAACGCGCCACCATGAAGATCGAGATCGATGGAAAAGTCTTCACCGAAGAAGCCGAGGGCAACGGGCCGGTCGACGCCACTTTCAACTGCATCAAGGCGATCATCCCGCACGAGGTCGTGCTGGAGCTCTATCAGGTCCATGCCGTGACCGAGGGCACCGATGCGCAGGCGGAAGTGTCGGTGAGGCTCGCGCGCGACGGCTCGTCAGTGACCGGACGCGGGGCTGATCCCGACACGCTGGTGTCATCGGCGCGGGCTTATCTGATGGCGCTCAACAAGCTCGAAGCGCGCGGCGCAAGGGTGCACCCCCAACGCGCTGCGGGGTAGGGGTGGTACCTGCGCTGTCCCGTCATTCCGGGGCGGCGTTAGCCGAGCCCGGAACCCATTGATTTGGACCGTTTCGCGCGTCAGCAGATTTGGTTCAAGCTTTTTAAGCATCACGGTGATGGGTTCCGGGCTCACCGCTGGCGCGGTGCCCCGGAATGACGATGATGGAAAATCCAAAGACCATGCCAGCCCCCCGCAAATACCTCCTCGTCCTGTTCTGGATGCTTGGCTCGCTCGTCTCGTTCGCGGGCGTTGCCTTGTCTGTGCGTGGTTTGCAGGGTGCGATGACGGTGTTCGAGATGCTTGCTGTCCGCAACATCGGCGGGCTCATCATCCTCGGCGGCATGATGCTGATGGCACCGGGGCCGGACCAGACGATGCGCATGTCCAAGCCGCGCATTCATCTTTTGCGCAACACGGCGCATTTCACCGGCCAGGCGCTCTGGGTATGGGGTGTGACCGTGCTGCCGCTGGCCACGGTGTTCGCCATCGAGTTCACCACGCCAGCTTGGGTGGCACTGTTTGCGGTGCTGTTCCTGAAAGAGCGGATGACCGTGTTTCGCGCACTGGCCATTGCACTTGGCTTTGCTGGCGTCTTGATCATCCTCAGGCCCGGCCTCGAAAGCTTCCGGCCCGAAGCCATTGCCGTCGTGCTGGCGGCGGTATTTTTCGGCATGCAGATCACAACCACAAAGTTCCTCACGGGCTCCAACTCGACCTGGACCATCATGTTCTGGATGAACCTGATGCAGTTGCCGATGAACATGCTGGCCAACATGGCCCTGGGCCAATCGCCGCTGATTGTCGGCAAGCTGAGCGCGGACATCTGGTTGCCGGCACTCGGCATCGCCGTAACCGGCTTCCTCGCGCACTACTGCCTCACCAACGCCTTCCGCCACGGCGACGCGACGCTGGTGGTGCCGATCGACTTCCTGCGCGTGCCGCTGATCGCCCTGATCGGTTGGCTGTTCTACAACGAGACGCCGGAACTTGCGGTGTTGCTTGGTGCGCTGGTGGTCATCGCCGGTGTCGTGATAAATCTGGTGGCAGAAGCGCGGACGAAAAAACCGGCCTAGGTTGCCTTCGCCACGCGCTGCTCATCCCAGAAAATCCAGACGCCTGCCGCCACGATGATGCCTGCACCCAGCAGCGTTGACAGGGACGGCACGTCTCCGAAGACGAAATAACCAAGGATCACGGCCCAGACGATCAGCGTGTATTGATATGGCACCACGGTGGAAGCAGGCGCGAGCTTAAGCGACTTGTTGGTCGCGATATGGGCAACAAGCGCGACAACGCCGAGCATGGCCAGAAGCGCATAGTCGCGCCAGGACGGGTCAACCCAGCCAAAGGGTGCCAAAACGGCACCCATGAGCAGCGCGGCACCGGTCTGCCAGAAAACCAGGGTGGTGTCGGGCGTGCCCTTGAGCTGGCGGGTGACGATCATCATGCCGGCGAAGAAGAGCGAGCCAGCGATGGCGATCAGTGCGGGCCAGCCGAAGGCCGCGCCGCCCGGATTGAGCGCGATCACCACGCCGATGAAGCCGACGGCGATGGCGACCCAGCGGCGCGCGCTGATGTGTTCGCCGAGGAAAGGCCGGGCCAGCAGTGCGACATAGATCGGACCTGCCAGATAGAAGGTCACGGTTTCGGCCAACGGCAGATACGTCACAGCCCAATAAAAGAACGCTACCTCGAATGTCGACAGCGCCACGCGCAGCGCCTGCAACTTCGGATGAGGCGGGTTCATCACGGTTGCGATGCCCTCGCGCGCCACGGCGGGGGCCAGCACAAGCATGGCGGCGGCACTCCTGATCAGCAGCACTTGCCCGACCGTGTAGGTGGCGACAAGCCATTTGCCGACCACATCGTTCACCGAAAACATGAACATGCCAAGCAGCATGAACAGGATCCCGGCCAGAACCGGGCGGGTAGTCATCAGATTGCGCATGAAATCGGGGTTTGACAGTGTGGCGTTGTACGCTCGCATAGCGGTGGCTGAAGCGGCTGTCACCCGCGCTTGCGCCGCCGTGCCATGCTGCAGGCGCATCAGTTGTGAACCAAGTGCGACGAAAGCGCTGGACAGCACCGTACCCCTTTGCTAATCCCCACTTCGTTGCGCGGAGGCACCAGCCTCCGCGTCACTGTTTCGGCGGGTGATTAGCTCAGTTGGTAGAGCAGCTGACTCTTAATCAGCGGGTCGTAGGTTCGAGCCCTACATCACCCACCATTCTTTCCAATGACTTAGCAGGCTTCGGGCCACGGCGCTGCTTCCCAGAATTTGAATTGGGAAGCGCATGGGAAGCGCTCTCGTTGGTTTCCCTGCGGTTCGGCACCCTGGGCGCTGAGTCGTCCGGTTGGTCAGGATCGCTGGACTTGAACGTTCCGGCGGCTCTTTGTGAGATGATCTCGTTCTTCAAGGTGGTTTCGATAAGGTCGAGCCGTTGGCTCATGGCCAGCGCTGCGACGCGAAACGCTCCAGTCTCGTAATCGTGCTCCAGGCCGAAAGAGGCCATCGAAACCAATTCCACCATCGAGCGAAGTTCGCTTAACTCATCGAGGGCAATCGTGACGTTGTGCATTGTCTGTCATCCCAACGATCACGCCGGAAGCGGATTGCTACCGAGAATGAGGCGTGATACTTAGGTATCAATGACACATTGACACTTAGGTATCAAGAGCGATGATCACACCAGCGCAAATTCGTGCAGCGCGTCACCTCCTCGGGTTACAGCAATCCGACATTTCAGAAGCGACGGGGCTTTCACTCCCGACGATCAAGCGTGCGGAAAGCGACAGGGTTGTTTCGGTGTCCGGCGACACCATTGCCACGATCAAGGCCGAGCTCGAAAGGTCCGGCGCAATCTTCGTAGAGTCCAACGGCCAAGGGGCAGGCGTACGCCTGCGGAAGGCCTGAAACTGTCGAAGCACGATCTCGTTTGCCAAATTGATGATGCTCGGCCTGGGAGCGCTACTCGCAGCCAACATGCACGCTAAACGCGTTT
>JBOFFB010000674.1:0-3065 GCA_051648385.1 Allobosea sp. | reverse complement strand
CGACGGCGGTCTTGACCATGCGCTCGCAGACCGCCGCATCGGTGATGTCGCCATGGATGAAGGTTGCCTTGCCACCGGCGCTCTTGATGCGTTCGATCACCGCTGCACCGAGATCCTGGATCCAGTCGACGCCAACGATGTTGGCGCCTTCCTTCGCAGCGCGGATGGCCGCTGCGGCCCCCATGCCGCGGGCGCAGCCGGTGATGATGAGCGTCTTGCCGGTGAAGCGACCGGGAATGGCATAGTCCGCTTCGGTCGGCGCGATGTCCTTTACGCCGACACCAGCCCGTTGCGCAGCGGCAGGCGTAGCTGTCGCGACCTGTCCCGCTGTCAGCGTTGCGGCCGATCCGGCGGCGAGCGCCATGCCCTTGATGACATCCCTGCGTTCCATATCAATCTCTCCTCGTTGCGTGACTGTTCGAAAATCCGGTTGCTCAGAAACTTGCGCGCAGGAACATCATCGTGCTGATCCACGGATCGGACGACAGACCTGCAGTCTTCCGCACCGATGCACTTGGAAATGTCGCCGCGACATGGCCTTGCATCAAGAGCTGCGGCGAGATGAACCATTTGAAGGTCAGATTGGCCTCGGTGCCGAGATAACGTCCCTGCAAGGCCGACAGTGCCGGGTTTCCGCCGATGTTGTTGGTCTGATCGGCGCTAAAGACCCATAGCTGCGGCACCAGTTCGATCTTTGGATGCGGCCTCAGCCGCAGCTGAAGCCGGTGCGTCGACAGGTTGCTGTTCTGGAACATCTTGAAATGGTTGATGCCCTGGACCCAGCGCTCGCCGTTTTCACCGGACAGGAGCGGGTCCCAACGTTCGAAGCGCCTCGTCGACGGGTTGTCACCCGAGAATGAGGCATAACGATACGAGATGGTTGGCGACCATGGCAGCGTGTCGGCGAAAGTGTATCCCACCTCGGCGGTCCAGCCGAAGGCCCGCATGTCGATGTGGTCATGGCGCTGCAAGGCCGCTTCGGCCGCAACGAAAGGGCCAGCCCCGGCTGGGTTCGGCTGCCAGCGCATGCGGGCATTGTAGACCTGCAAACCCTCGCGGGTGAACCTGTCGGTAGCGGTGAAGTACCCGAAGTTCGACTTCGGCACATGCAAGTACATCGCGCCCAGGTCGAAGCCGCCCGGCACTTTCGTCTCAAGATTGATGCCGGCGATCCTGGTTTTGGAATCAACCACCGGCAATTCGTCGGGGTCGATGTGGAATGCCTCGATCTTGGTGTTGTTGTAGCGGGCCTGAAACAGAAAAAGGCTGTCGGCAGCCCAGCGCGGATTGGACTGCAGTGCGCCGCGGTTGCTGCCATTAGAGGCCGTATTGGCAATCAAAAAGCCATCGCTGACGCTGAAGCGCTGACGTCCGAAGGACGCGTTGAGGATCAGCCGATCACCATCAGGCGACGTCGTGCCGCCAACCACGCCGACGAAGGCGTCCTCGACACCGAAGTAACTCCGCGTCTGATTGGTGAAAAGTTCCTGCCCGATTGAACTGGCATAGATGCCGCTGATGCCGCCATAGAGGCTGATGTTCTCGCTAAGCGGCGTGATGCCGTAAATCCCGGCATGCACGAAGCCTTCAGTCCAGTTGCTGTAGCCTTTGCCTGCGGTCTTGCCCCTCACAAGCGGGTTTCCGGCCAGCAGCGCGCCAGGGTTGCCATACCAGGCATTGTTGTTGCCGTAGTACATGGCGATGCCTTCGAGCCGCATGCGCACATAGGTGCCGTCCCGGTCATAGAGCACCGGCAGATCGCTGGCCTTGCCGGTGACCAGCACTCCGCGTGCCCGTGGTCCGGCCACGGAAGGACCGAGCATCATCAGAACAGTGACTTCCAGACCGCCGGTTTGCCCGGGCTCAACCACAAGTGTGGTCTTCGCAATCGGTGCAGTGCGACGGGCGCGGGCGAGATTGAATTCGGCCGTCGAGCGAGAAAACTGTTCACCGGGATAAATCCCCAGACCCACCCGCACCCGGTCAGCCAGGCGGTTGTTCAGAGCCTTGTCGCTTGATGGGTTCTCAATGCGGACTGCAACGCTTTCGAGACGGCCAACCTCACCGCCCCCAGCAGAAATCTGGGCATTGGCCTGCGATGGAGCCAGAATATAGCTCGCAAGGAGCAAGCAGAACGCGACAGCGATGAGAGGTGCAAGTGCCTGCGCTCTGTCGAACATACGCCGGATGGAACTTTGTCTAATTTCCAACGCGACGGCTGATGGGTAAAAACGTTGTAGCATTATCGGGCTTTTCAAATTCGCATTAGACAACTTCCTGCGACCTAGGGCAGGACAGACAGCTTGCAAGCCCGTTCTTTGACCTGCATCTGCGAAAAAATGCCGCTCCCCACTATCGTCGCCGCAACATTCGCCTCTTGGGCAGAAGGCGCGGACGGTCGTCAATCAAGCTGCCAATGGGCCAGGAACTTCTGGACATTTTGAAGGTCCACTTTCCAAGGTTGCTTCGAAAAATGCAGGCCAGTCGCGGGAGCCCGCGGTGACGTCGATCAGCGCGAAGTCTCCACGCTCGCTTCGATCGCCCAGGGAACGAGGCTGGCCCATGCGCCGTCGCATCTCATCACGATGGCCTCGAGCTCAATGGCCAGTGCACGGCAAGCGTGGTTATACAATGACAGGTCGAGGCTTCGATTGGGTGCCCGCAGTGTCCCGGCAACAAATGCCTGCGCTGCTCACGATCATATGGGGGCTCTGCATGGCGACGGGCTTCTCGCACGCGCTGGCGCACCTGGCCCAATCCGACTTACGCCATGCGAGGCGATAGCCGCCTACGCGGCTTGTGTCACGTGTCGATTGAGGTCCCAGCGTGGTCCAAACTCAAAAACGATAACTTCAACGCTTGGAAAATACCCCCAAGAAACTGAGGTTATTGGAGCGGGTAGAGGGAATCGAACCCTCGTATTCAGCTTGGAAGGCTGCTGCTCTACCATTGAGCTATACCCGCGCTAGCGCTGAGTCACCAGATTTGCGCCTGCTGTGCAAGCCAAAAACAACTGACAAGGGCCGAAATTGCAAGTCAGGCGACATCAGTATCGGATATCGCAA
>JBOFFB010000673.1:0-5471 GCA_051648385.1 Allobosea sp. | reverse complement strand
GCCATTGCCGACGAGAAGGCCGCGATCTACGACGGCCTGAACTATGGCGGCATCGCAATCTGCAATGCCGATATACCCGATGTGGCCCGGCTTCGCGCTCACGCCATGGCCAGCCGGGCCGGGCGTTTCGTCAGTTTTGGCGAAGCGGCGAATGCAGACGTCCGGCTCGTCTCCTGCGGCCTGCTTGCCGACCTGTCGGTGGTCGATGCCGAGGTCATGGGTACCCGCGTCACCTACAAGATCGGCAGCCCCGGCAAGCACATCGTGATGAACTCGCTGGCGGTCCTCGCCGCCGTCAAACTGATCGGCGCGGATCTGGCGCTGGCCGCCCTTGCACTGGCCGATCTCAAGCCTCCGCAAGGTCGCGGCGCGCGTCAGCAACTGAATGCGGCAGGCGGCACCATCACGCTAATGGACGAGAGCTACAACGCCAACCCCGCCTCGATGCGTGCCGCATTTGAGAATCTTGGCCGTCTCGCGCCAACAGGTCGTGGCCGCCGAATCGCCGTGCTCGGCGACATGCTCGAACTGGGGCCGGAAGCTGAACGGATGCACGCTGATCTTGCGGCTCCGCTCGCACAAAACAACGTTGATCTTGTCTTTGCTGCCGGTCGACTGATGCGAAATCTCTACGATGCCTTGCCATCTGCCCAGCGGGGAGCGTATGCCGCGACATCCGCAAATCTCGAAGCACTCGTGCTCGATGCCTTGCGGGCTGGCGATGTCATCACTGTCAAGGGCTCGCTGGGCTCGAAGATGGGACCGCTCGTCAAGGCCATGATGGCCCGATTTCCGCCCGTTTCGAACGACTGACCGTCTCGACTGATTGACCCCGTGAAAGAGCGCCGAACCACACCATGCTCGCACTCCTTGCCGATCTTTCGAGCCTCTTCGGACCGCTCAACATCTTTCGCTACATCACCTTCCGCACTGCGGGTGCCACCGCCACAGCGCTGATGCTGGTGTTCTTCTTTGGCCCTGCCACTATTGCCTGGCTGCGCGTCAAACAGGGCAAGGGCCAGCCAATCCGCACGGACGGCCCCGAAAGCCACCTCGCCAAGCGTGGCACGCCGACCATGGGCGGGCTGATGATCCTGGGCGGTCTCATCCTCTCGACATTGCTCTGGGCCAATCTCAGGAACCCGTTCGTCTGGATCGTCCTCCTCGTCGCATTCCTTTATGCCGCGATTGGCTTTTATGACGATTATCTGAAGGTCACCAGGCAGTCGCACAACGGCTTCTCCGGCAAAGCCCGACTGGTATTGGAGACGATCGTGGCCGTCGTGGCCTGTTATGCGATCATGTTGTTGTCCCCCACGGGCCTGTCGCAGTCCTTCTCGATACCTCTGTTCAAGGATGCGCTGATCTATGTCGGCATCCTGTTCCCCCTCGTCGCCGCTTTCGTGGTGGTCGGCGCAGGCAACGCGGTCAATCTCACAGACGGGCTTGACGGCCTGGCCATCGTGCCGGTGATGATCGCGGCTGCAACCTTCGGTTTCATCGCCTACCTGACGGGTAACGTCGTGTTTTCTAACTACCTGCAGATCAACCACGTGCCCGGCACTGGCGAACTTGCCGTGGTCTGCGGCGCGATCATCGGTGCTGGCCTTGGTTTTCTGTGGTTCAACGCACCACCCGCACAGATCTTCATGGGCGATACCGGCTCGCTCGGCCTTGGCGGCCTGCTTGGCATCATCGCGGTCGCCACCAAGCACGAGATCGTGCTGGCCATCGTCGGCGGCCTGTTCGTGGTCGAGGCGCTGTCGGTCATCATCCAGGTTGCGGTCTTCAAGCGCACCGGCAAGCGCGTGTTCCTGATGGCGCCCATCCACCACCATTTCGAGAAGAAGGGCTGGACCGAGGCACAGGTCGTGATCCGTTTCTGGATCATCTCCGTGGTTCTCGCACTGGTCGGCCTTTCCACCCTCAAGCTGCGTTGAGTACATCATGACCCCCGTCACCTCTTTTGTCGGCAAGACCGTTGCCGTCTTCGGCCTTGGTAATTCGGGCGCAGCCACGGCTTTCGCCTTGCGTGATGGCGGCTGCGAGGTGATCTGCTTTGATGATGACGAGCGCTCGGTCGGCATCGCATCTGGCTATGGCCTGCGAACCGGCAACCTGCGCGCCGCCAACTGGAAGGAGTTCGACGCGCTCGTGCTGTCGCCCGGCATTCCGCTGACCCACCCGAAGCCGCACTGGACTGTCGAGAAGGCCAAGGCTGCCGGCATCCCGATCATCGGCGATATCGAGTTGTTCTGCCTTGAGCGGGCGAAACTCGCACCCGCCTCGCCGTTCATCGCCATCACCGGCACCAACGGGAAATCCACCACCACGGCGCTGATCGCCCACATCCTCAAAGCAGCCGGCAAGGACGCGCAGATGGGCGGCAACATCGGCGCGCCTGCGCTCTCGCTGATGCCTCCGGCCAATGACCGGGTGCATGTCATCGAGTGCTCGTCGTTCCAGATCGACCTTGCGCCTTCGCTGAACCCGAGCATCGGCATCCATCTCAACCTCACGCCCGATCATCTTGACCGCCACGGCGACATGACCAACTACGCTGCCATCAAGGAGCGCCTCATCACCGCGTCCGGCACCGCCATCATCGGCGTCGATGATGATTGGTCCAAAGCCATGACTTCACGTCGCTCCGCCAGCGGCAATCCGCTGTGGCGCATCTCGGCAGAAGCCCCGGTTGACAATGGCGTGTTCGCGGGCGTCACCGCCAATGACGGCTCGCTTGATGTTCGTCTCGTCCGCGTCGAGGGCGGCAAGCCGCGCGTGGTGGCCAACCTCGCGGGCATCGGCTCGCTGCGCGGCATGCACAATGCGCAGAACGCGGCGGCGGCATTCGCCGCCTGCTCTGCCGCCGGGGTTGCCGATGACGTGATCGCCACCGCGCTGAAAACCTATCCCGGCCTGCCCCACCGCATGGAAGAGGTCGCCCGCAAGGGCCGCGTCGTCTTCATCAACGACTCGAAGGCCACCAACGCCGACTCGACCGAGAAAGCGCTGACCTCCTTCCAGCGTGTGTTCTGGATCGCGGGTGGCAAGGCCAAGGACGGCGGCATCGAAAGCCTGCGCCGCTACTTCCCAAATGTCGCGAAGGCCTACCTCATCGGCGCTTCGGCCGAGGTGTTCGCCAAGACGCTGGAAGGCGCCGTGCCCTTCGAGATGTGCGGCACGCTCGACAAGGCTGTTGCCGCCGCCGCCCGCGATGCGGCAGCAGCGGAAGGAAGCAGCGATGCCTGCGTGCTGCTCTCCCCGGCCTCGGCGTCCTACGACCAGTTCGAGAACTTCGAGCACAGGGGTGATGTGTTCAAGAAGCTTGTGCTCGCCATCGGTTGAACGATCACGGCTCGCCCACATCGCAAAAGGGACACGAACAACGGCTTGCCCTACATGTCGGCAGCTTGTTGCAAGCGAAGTATGCCGTCTTGTACCTTGCGTTGGCTCTCCTGCATGCTCTGAGCACGCCGGTTGAATTCGGCGAGCAGACGCGAGTTTGACGTCTGCACGGTGCCTCCCGTGAATGTGAAACCTGATCGGTTGGCAGTGAGGAACTCGGAAAGTTCGACAGCCTGAACGAGACCCGTCTCCAGGACAGGCAAGATATCTCGCATCGCCTCCGCAGGCCTTGAAATAATCCTGTCAAACGCTGTGTCATAAACGGCCTTCAGCGCTGCAGGCTGACGCAAGGCCGCGCGCGCGGCCTGCACCTCCGCGAGCGAACGATCCAGAGTGGTTGCCATCGTCCGCATTGTTTCACGCGCAACGATGATGTCGGCCTTCCGGTCAATCAACTCCTCAATTCGTGAAAAGCGACCTTTCGCCATGGCCTCCCGCATCTGAGGCCCGATAGTGCTGCGCATCTGCTCGTTGAATTTGATGATCAGATCGTAGTCTGCAGCAAACCGACCGAAGGATTTTCGCTGTTCATCGGTCGGGCGAGCAAGCGTGCGGACCTGGCGTTCGATCAGCCTTGTCTGAATGAAAGCACGCAAGTCATCAGCCTGCTTTTCTTCGCTTGGCGAGCAGCCCACGAACAGCACAGACGGCAGGAGGCTGAGAAGAACAACGCGCCGGTCCATCATCGCTTGTACCTCGATGACACTACCCTAACGGCAATAGCCATGCGCCGCAAGCTCAGCTACGTTTACCGCGCTACCCGCTTAGCCGCAAACACCAGCGCCACCACGACCACCGCCGAACCCCACACAATCGGCTCCACCGTCTCGCCGACAATGACAGCTGCGAAGATCAGCGTGATGAAGGTCTGCAAGAGCTGCACCTGCCCGACGCGTGCCACACCGCCCATGGCAAGGCCCGCATTCCAGGCGAAGAAGCCGACATACTGGCTGATCACGGTGACATAGGCGAAGCCGGCCAGCGCACTCATGCTTGAGCCCGCAAAGCTGCCGGGGCCATTCGCCGGTGGCCAGGTCCAGAGCATGCCGACGATGTTCACGGGCAGGGCGATCACCAGGATCCACGAGATCACTTCCCAGCCCGGCATCGTGCGGCTCAGCTTGGCGCTGAGGACATAGCCGATGCCCGCGATGGCGACCGCGACGATCATGATCAGGTCTCCGGGTGCAAGCCTGCCGCCGCCGCGCATCGCAAAGCCGACGACAAAAGTCATGCCGAGCAGAGCCACGACCCAGAAGCTCAGCGGCTGCCGCTCGCGCAGGATCAGCGCTGCAGCGACTGCCGTAGCCATCGGCAGGATGCCACCGATCACGCCTGCGTTGGATGATTCCATCAGCGTCATGGCAAGGTTAACCAGCCCGGGAAAACCCCAGACGATGCAGCTTGTAGAAATCGCCATCAGCATCAGCGCCTCGCGACCGGGAATGGGCCGCCTGAGCACAAGCAGCAGCGCCAATGCCAAAAGTCCCGCCAGCCCCGGCCGCCAGAACGTCACGAACAGCGGGTCGAACCACTGCACCGCAAGTCGCGTCATCGGAAACGTGCCCCCAAACGCGACTACGCCGAGAAAGCCGAGGAGGAAACCAAGGGTGGTGCGGGACATGAAGACTGGGCTTTCGGCGCGTGGAGTGCAGGTCTGTCGCTCTACAGGCTTGGCCATGCATTGGCTCACGCATTCGGTTGATGGCAACCATGCGCGAGGGCGATCAATCATTCTGCGTCATTGCGAGCATAGCGAAGCAATCCAGTGATGATGCGCCGCCGAGGCTGGATTGCTTCGCTACGCTCGCAATGATGGCGCGTCGCACCTCAAGGTGCCGTCAGCGGCTCCATCACCACAACCGCATCGCCCGCGCGGATCACGCCGGGCAGCGCGACACTCAGCACCAGCCCGCGCAAGGAAGCTGCCACCTTCACAAAAGCGAATTCCAGTTCGGGCCGCCCGTATGCGGCGGCCAGCTTGCGGCCCGGACCGCGACAGGGCTTGTTGTAAGCCTCGACGCGCAGCAGGGCCTTGCCATCGAACTTGCCAATGCCGCCCC
>JBOFFB010000672.1:0-1930 GCA_051648385.1 Allobosea sp. | reverse complement strand
GGAGTGCCTGACATGGCTGTTAAAGTCACAATAGGGGCACTTCGCGGCACAGAAGGGCCAATGCAAGTAGACGCCGAAGCCGGCATGGGCGGTTGGGTGACTGGTCATGACGCTGTTTGGCGTACAACATGGGCGCAGCGCAAGCGGTGAAGTGCCGCGTGGTATTCATCATACTGTAAGCGAGACCGGGCTAGACGGGCTGACCAGAATGAGGAAGTTTGCGGGTTAACGCCTCAATGCATTCGACAATCCGCCCTTCAAGGAACCTGACCGTCATGTTTCCCGTTCCAGTTGCCAAACTTCTGCCCAACACGGCCGCCTACGAATCGCAGCCGATGGTCAAGCCGACCGGATTTCGCGAATACGATGCGCGCTGGCTGTTCGAAAGCGAGATCAATTTGATGGGCATCCAGGCACTCGGGCTCGGGCTCGGCACGCTGGTGCACCGGCTCGGGGTCAGACCAGACATCGTGGTCGGGCATGATTTTCGCGGCTACTCGTCATCGATCAAGTACGCGCTCGTCGCAGGCCTGATGGCGGCCGGCATGCGGGTCAAGGATATCGGCCTTGCCCTGTCGCCGATGGCCTATTTCGGCCAGTTCGCCCTCGATTGCCCCTGTGTGGCGATGGTCACGGCATCGCACAACGACAATGGCTGGACAGGCGTGAAAATGGGTGCCAACCGCCCAATGACCTTCGGGCCCGAGGAAATGGGCGCACTGCGTGATATCGTGCTGAACGGTGAGAGCGAGACCCAGACCGGCGGCGGTTACGAGTTCGTCAACGGCTTTGGCGAAACCTACCTGGCCGACATGCTGGCTGGCAAGCACATCAGCCGCAAGATCAAGGTCGTTGCCGCGTGCGGCAATGGCACTGCGGGTGCATTCGCGCCCCAGATGCTTGAGAGGCTCGGGGTCGAGGTCGTGCCGCTCGATGTCGAGCTTGATCACACCTTCCCACGCTACAACCCCAATCCTGAAGACATGAAGATGCTGCATGCCATCGCCGACAAGGTGCGCGAGACGGGTGCTGACGTGGGCCTCGGTTTCGACGGAGACGGTGATCGCTGCGGGGTCGTCGACAACAAGGGCGAGGAAATCTTCGCCGACAAAATCGGTGTCATGCTGGCGCGCGACCTTGGGCGGTTGCATCCCGGTGCCCAGTTCGTGGTCGACGTGAAATCGACTGGACTTTTCGCGACCGACCCGGTGCTGAAGGAGCTTGGGGTCAGAACCGATTACTGGAAAACTGGCCATTCATACATCAAGCGTCGGGTAAACGAGCTGGGGGCGCTTGCCGGTTTCGAGAAATCTGGCCATTTCTTCTTCAACACGCCGATCGGGCGCGGCTACGATGACGGGCTGCTGACGGCGATCGCCGTGATCGAAATGCTCGACCGCAACCCTGGCAAGACGATGGCCGACCTCTATCACGCCGTGCCCAAAACATGGGGTTCTCCCACGATGTCAGCCAAATGCGCCGACGAGATCAAGTATCAGGTCGTCGATGATGCCGTGGCGCGGCTGACGGCGATGCATGCGGACGGAGAGATCGTCGACGGGCATGCCATCACCGCGATCAACACGGTCAACGGCGTGCGCATGACGCTTGCCGATGGCACCTGGGGGCTGGTGCGGGCTTCATCGAACAATCCGGAGATCGTGGTGGTGGTGGAAAGTCCGGTCTCGGAAGCCCGCATGCACGAGATGTTCAGGCTGGTCGACGGTGTCCTGCGCCAGCGTCCGGAAGTCGGGGCCTACAACCAGACGATCTGATGTTGGCAGCTTATTCTCAGCAGGCGTTGGCCTCGGCGTTACGCACGACCTGCTCGGCGCCGCTGGTACCGCCAACATAGCCGGCGCGGGGCTTGTAGTAGAGCCAGTTTGCCATCATGTCGAAGTCCGGTGACACATAACCTGTGTAGCCAATC
>JBOFFB010000671.1:0-5382 GCA_051648385.1 Allobosea sp. | reverse complement strand
TCGACGCCCGGCTGGCAGCGCGCCCAGGCGGCGAAAGCGGCCGCACCAAAGGCACAAGCCACACCGGCGGGCCGCTGGGGCGGCGATGGCGGCAGCTTCGGCAACCGAAGCCAACGCAACGCGCCAAAGCAGATCGACGGCGAACACATCGCCACATCGAGCGGCCCCACCTCCGATTTCGGCGTCGGCGCCCGCGTCTTCCACATCAAGTTCGGCCCCGGCGACGTTTTTGCCGTCGATGGCAACAAGCTGACAGTGGATTTCGACAAAGCCGGGCGCAAGATGGTGCTTGATGCGTTCGTGCAGCGGGGGGGAACTCAATGATCCGCCACTACATCGCGATGGTCGAGGAACAGCCGGGCAAGGCCGTCGGTGTCTGGCTTCCCGATCTGCCGGCCTGCACCTCAGCTGGCGACACGCTGGACGAAGCGCTGCTGAACGCGCGCGAAGCGATTGATTTGTGGTTCGACGACAATGACGCAAGGCCTGTCCCGCGCACCCTTGCGCAACTCCGGGATGACCCGAAAGTAGCCGAAGATCTGCGTGCCTACCGCCTGCTCGTGGCGGCTATCCCGGTCGAGTTGCCTGACATCGTCAAGGTCGCCTGAACGACTGCGCAAATTCTTCTGCATTCACCTTGAACCTTTCCCCCGCCTCCCGCGACCCATGATCACGGGGCGGGTGGTCCGCTCCCGAACAATCTGGGAGAGCCATCATGTCCATTCGCTTCAATCGTCTTGTTCTTGCCGCTGCAGCACTTGGCCTTGCAATTGCCGGCTCAGCTGTCGCCACATCCAGCGCCGAGGCCAGCCCACGCCATGATGGCCACGGCGGCTGGGGCCATCATGGTGGTCATGGTGGCTTGGGACACGGTGGCTGGCGTCATGGCCGACCGCACTGGGGTCACCGGCCCTACGGCGCCGTCCGGATCGGCTACGGCGGCTACGGCCCACGTTGCCGCCTGGTCGAACGCGAAAATCGCTGGGGTGAGGTGGTGCTGCGCCGGGTCTGCTTCGGGCCGGGATGGCGCTGAGAAAGACGCGTTTGTCAGAAGTCACGGCAGCGCAAAGGCCGGACAGGCCCAAGACGACATAGAAAAACCCGCCGGTTTCACACCGGCGGGTTTATCTTTTCAAAGCTGAAGCGCCTGGCGCTCAGGCAACTTGCTGGATGGCCGAGAGCTTCCAGCCATCGAGGGCAGCACCCGGCTCGCGCACGAATGTCCAGACTTCCGTGACTTCACCGATCTTGACCAGATCACCTTCGATGGTGCGACCCGTCTTGCGGTCAACCAGCGCGTCGGAGATCGAATAGCGCATCGCGACAGTGGCATACTCGCCGCCAGCTTCGCGCCAGGCTTCGGACAGATCACCCTGCAGAAGTTTGACATTGGAAATGCGGTTGACCACACCCTTTGCTTCGTTGTCCGAGATATCACCCTCGAAATATGACGCCATTTCCGGGGTCAGCAGCGCACGCAGGGCTGGCACGTTCTCGGCACCGTATGCAGTCTGCACGTCCGTAAGCACCTTCTCGAATGCAGCGAAATCATCGCCGGTCAGGTCGAGTGGCTGTGTCGATGGCTGTGCCTGCGTTGCCGCCCCACCCATCATGCCGCCCATCATCTGGCGCTGCATCTGGCCCTGAGCCGGCTGTGCGTCACGTGCCGTGCCCTGAGCCGGTGTTGCCATCGCGGCTTCGCGGCGGCTGCGGAGGAGGCGCATGACCAGGAAGATCACGCCACCAATGAGGGCGACCTGCAAAAGCAATCCGAGCATGCCGGCGAGCGAACCGAGACCCGACAGGAAACCAGAGCCCGACAGCAGGCCGAACAGGCCAGCGCCAAGCAAGCCAGCGCCAACACCCATCATCAGGTTGCGCGCCATCGAAGGCTTCGCGGCGGCGGCAGCTGCACCGGCAGCTCCTGCAGCAGCGCCAGCGGCGGGGGCTGCTGCGGCAGCGGGAGCACCCTGATTGATCGAACGGTTCATCGGCTGGGCGGTGCCCGGTGCCGTGCTTGTGGAAGGCGGTGCGACATTCGTCTGCGAGCCGCGGCTGCCTGAACTCTTGCCGCCGCTGGGGCGTGCATCGACGACCGTAACGCTCATGGCGAGCGAGCTTGCCAGCATCGTCATCAGCGCCAGTCTATTTAACGTCTTTGACATGGTAAATTCCTCCGTCGGCTCAAGAGCTTAAGGGATACATAGCATGCCTTTATGAAAATTTAAGGGGGGCAGTGCGCGAACCGGCAGATTCATTTCAGGTTCACATTGGGGCTTCGCGCGAGCTCAACTCCCATGTTAGAGCATTGCGCACAAAAGCATGCCCTCGCGAAGGCGAGGGTGGGTACCGGTTTTGTGAGTACGCAATGCTCTATCTTATTATGATCGATCATCCCGCATTGAGATGGGTTCCATCTCAATGCGGGATGATCTAGAGCCGCAACATGCGCGAAGGTCTCCTGCCCCACACCGTCACGACCGTCCTCAAGCTCTCGACCACCGTGGATCGCGCAAAAGCCATCACCGAGCTTCTGGGCGAAGTGCTCGACCCGGGCGAAACGGCTGTCTCGGCCTTCGAGATCGATGACGAGGCGGAGAACTCGCCCTGGTTTGTCGAGGTTTTCTTCGCCGAGCCCCCGGACGAAGACGCGATCAGGGATCTGATCGGGCCCATCGTCGGGGAAGACCTATCCGGCGCAGTGTTCACGGCCGTCGAAGCCAAGGACTGGGTCAAGTCGAGCCTCGATGGGCTCAAACCCGTCCGCGTCGGCCGTTTTCTGGTTTATGGTTCGCATGACCGCGAGGCGCTCCGCAGCAATGATATCGGCCTTGAGATCGAGGCTGGGCTCGCATTTGGCACCGGTCATCACGGGACCACCGCTGGCTGTCTACTTGCGATCGATGTGGAACTGAAGAAGTCACGTCCTCTCCACGTGCTCGATGTCGGCACCGGCACCGGTCTCTTGGCGCTGGCGGTGGCAAAGCGGCTCAAGCGCCGTGTGGTGGCTGGCGATATCGACGCAATCGCCATCGAGGTGGCCCGCGACAATGCGCGGTTGAACTGCGCACAAAGCCTGCTGCACTACTATGTCGGCCCTGGCGTGCAACACGCATCGGCCAACCGGCAGCGCCATTTCGATATGGTTATCGCCAACATCCTGCAGCGCCCGCTGATGAGGCTGGCACGCTCGATCACGGGCGTGCTGAAGCCAACGGGCGTGTTGATCCTCTCCGGCCTGCTGGTCAAGGACGTGCCCGGGGTGCTGGCCGCCTACCGGATGCAGGGCTGGACGCTGGCCTCGAAAGGCCAGCGCGAGGGTTGGGTGGCGCTCGTGCTCAGGCGCAGCGGTGCAGCGGCCAGACCACGCCGCAGGTATACCTGACGATCAAAAACCAAGCGGGCCGTACTGATCTTCCAACTGCTTGCGGGTCGCCTGTATGTCCTGGATCACGGCATCGGTGAATTTCCAGATGTCGACGATCGTGGCGGTTGTGGCGTGAAAGCCCTTGATAATGATTGCGATCATGTCGATCTCCTGATGGTCTTGACGGGGTTGGCAGCAAGCGATCAACCGGTGAAGGGAAGCTTGCTGTCAGTGTTCAGCGTTGTTGTCGGCAGGCTGCCAAGCGTCAGCGGACCATCTGTCAACAGATGGGCATGGGCGTTGATCTCGCGCTGCGCAGCGCGCATGCGGCTTTCGATCATCGCCGTGATGATGCGCTTGAATAGCGAAGGCTTGGCATCGCGCTCGGCGAGTGGGGCAGCTAGTACGGTACCGGTATAGGCGTAGGCCATGGTTGATCTCCTGTTGACGTCGTGTGCGAAACGGTCTCAAGCCGTTTCAGAAGCCTTGGAGCCAGCGTTTCCTATTACTTCTCTTAAGGCGAGAGGTGGGGGTGTTTGTTGCATTGCAAAAGATCATCTCGCACATGCGAGATATGCACAAGACGCATGCTCAGTTAATTTTTATTAAGTTTCATGCGCAAAATGCATTCGAACTCAGCATGATGCCGAACTGGACGGCAGTGCGGCGGCGTCCTAGCTTGGAGTTGTCATCTCATTTCTGAAAGCTGCTCGCCCAATGCCGCCCCTCAAAACCAAGACAGCCGCCCGCAGCCAGTTCCAGAGTTTCGATGAGCCATCCGATCCGGCCACGGTCGCTCCCCGCATCGTTGCCTTGCGCAGGGCGATGGCCGCGCTGGGTCTGGCCGGTTTCGCCATTCCCCGCTCCGACCAGCACCAGGGCGAGTATGTGCCAGCCTGCGACGAGCGCCTCGCCTGGGCCACCGGTTTCACCGGATCTGCGGGCACAGCCGTGGTGCTGGCTGACAAGGCCGCGTTGATTGTCGATGGGCGCTACACGTTGCAGTCATCCGCACAGACGGACACGGCCGTCATCACGCCGGTGCAGATGGCAGTCCAGAGTCAGGAAGCCTGGATCGAGGCAAACCTGCCAACCGGCGGCGTGCTGGGCTTCGATCCGTGGGTGCACACACCTGATCAGGTCAAGAAACTCAGTGCGGCTGTGACCCGTGCCGGTGGCACACTGAAAGCAGTTTCGCCCAACCCGATCGACACCATCTGGACAAGCCGCCCTGCCCCGCCATCCGCACCCGTTATGCCGTATCCCAACACGCTGGCAGGCGAAACGCCGTCGGCAAAGATCGCCCGCGTGCGCGACGCACTTGCAAAAGCCAAGGTCGGCGCGCTGGTCATCTCCGATCCGCACAACATGTGCTGGCTGCTCAACATGCGCGGTGGAGACGTGCCGCACACGCCGTTGGCACTGTGCTACGGCATCATCAAGGCCTCAGGCCCGGTCAAGCTGTTCATCGATCCAGCCAAACTCAGCCCCGAAATCGTCGATGACCTTATCGGCACCTGCCAGCCTTTTTCACCGGCAGAGTTTGTGACGGCATTGGATGGTCTCGGTGAGGCCGGGCTCACCGTCCGGCTCGATGCGTCGAGCGCTGCCAGCGCCATCCGGAACCGCATCGAAGCCGCGGGCGGCAAGGCGGATGTCGGCGCTGATCCAATCGCCTTGATGAAGGCGGCTAAAAATTCCACTGAGCTTGCTGGCTCCCGCGCTGCCCACAAGCGTGATGGCGCGGCGGTCACGCGCTTTCTGGGTTGGTTTGCACAGGAGGCACCGAAAGGCGAACTCACCGAAATCGACGCCGCGATCGAACTCGAGCGTTTCCGCCGCGAGACCAATGGTCTCAAGGAGATTTCGTTCGGCTCTATTTCGGGCGCGGGGCCGAATGCCGCCTTGCCGCATTATCGGGTCACCACGGCCTCCAACCGCCTGATCGAGACCGGCATCTACCTGATCGATTCCGGTGGACAATATGAAGACGGCACCACCGACATCACCCGCAC
>JBOFFB010000670.1:0-5574 GCA_051648385.1 Allobosea sp. | reverse complement strand
CTTGATGGTGGCTTCAAGCGGTCTTTGCGCCTCGCTTTCCGGCAAGGTCACGGCGACCGTCGCCTTGCCTTGCGCGTCCGTGTTGCCGGCCTCCTCGATCTCCTTGGTGACGGGCTCGATCTTCTCGTCGGTGAGGCCAACGAGATAGTCCTCATAGCCCTTGAGCGGCGTCTTGGTGGCGGGCGCGAGTGACACCTCGCCACTGACGGCAAGGTCTGCACCCGGCGCGCCATAGAGATAGCGGGCAGTGACATCGACGCTGGCAGCCGAGCCTTTGGCAATCGTCGTGGAACTGGAGGCAACGACCACGTCGAGCCTGTCTGGTACATAATCCTCGACGAGGAATCGCATCTCGCCGATCGGCTTACCCTTGGCGTCGGCATAGGCTTCGACCCGCCACGTGCCGCGTGCTGCGCCGGAGAACAGCGCCAGCGAATGCGCCCGCCCGCCCGCACCTTGATCAGCCACGACCGCACGGCGATGCTCAACGCCATCAGGCCTTTTGTAGACGAGTGTCAGCGGCAGGTTGGGCACGACCTTGCCGGCGGCGTCCCTCAGCAGCGTGGTGACGTTGATCGTCTCGCCGGGCCGGTAGACCCCGCGCTCGCTGGCGATGAAGGCATCCAGACCGACCGGGGCGAGGCGACCCTTGACGCCCCGGTCCGCCAGATCGAAGGCGGATGCGGCGACATCGAGAAAACCGTAGTCGCCCTTGCCATCACTCGCCGCAACCAGCGCCGGTGCCATGCCATCGGTGCCCCGCGCCAGCCCGGCATCGAAGCGCGCATAGCCAGCCGCATCGGTGGTGAGCGTGGCCAGCACCTCGTTGTTGCGCGCGATCAGGCGCAGCTCGACGCCGCTGACCGGCATCGCGGTCGCCAGCGAGCGGGCCAGCACGTGCAGGCCATCACTACCGGTGAAAGCCGTCAGCCCCATGTCCGAGACCACGAACCATTGGGTGACCAGATCCTCGCCGAACCCGCCTTCTTCATCGGCGTTGCCGGTGATGGCAGGACGGCGGACCCGGGCGGTCATCACATGCACGCCCGGTTCAAGCTTCGGCACGGCTTCCGTGACAGGGAAGGCGGTGATCACATCACGGTTGAGCTCATTGCGGGTGGCAAGCTGGCCGCTCCACAGCTTCACGCCCTTTTGCCGTTCGATCTCGCGGGCCGAGGATTCGCTGAGTTGCTTCATGAAGTCTTCGGAGCGCACCGTGAGGCCGAGCGAGCGGTCACCGATCCGGAAGACGTCGATCTCGACCTTGTCGGTGTTGACCGTGACAACAGGGATGCCCTCCTGACCCGTCTTCGGCAGCACATAGTTGCGGCCTGTGAAACGAACCTGGGGAGAGCGGTCACGCACGTAGATGTCGTAATCGGCGGCCTTGAGCAGTTGCTCTTCGACACTGGATGGCAACCCCTGCCGGAGCACGATCTTGTAGCGCTCGCCATGCTTCAGGCCATCGACACAGAGCTGCTGGCCTTCCGCCGTGATGGCGGGCGATTGCGCACCCTGAACCACCACGAACTGCGCAAAATCGACCCGGCCACGGGCTAATGGATCGGAAAAGGTAAAGCAGGCGCGCGGCGTCGCGGCGTCATTGTCGACCTTGTAGTCACGGACGCGGAAGCCGTGCTTCTCGCGCAGCTCTGTATAGATGGCGCGCAGACGCGGGTTGTCGTTTGCGCTGAGGCTCAGGCGATAGGTGTCGAGTGCCGGCCGCCACATTTCGCGAGCCTGATAGGCGCGGCCGAGCAAGGTTAGCGCGGCAGCTTCCTCGGGGCGGGTGCGGGCACGGTCGTAGGCTGCGTAAGCGGCTGCGGTGGCGCGGTCGCGGGAGGTGTAGCGCTCGCTCCAGTCCTGGGTTGCATCGGCCACGCCCAGCGCGGTCTGCGCAAAGCCCAACCAGTTGGTCCCGTCGCGCGGTTCGGCGATCACTGCGGCGGCGGCGGCTGCCAGCGCGCCCTTGTTGTTGCCACCGCGCAGGGCAGCGGCAGCATCGGCGCGCCAGGCTTGCGCGGGTTTGGAGGCAGCGTTTGGTGCCAGTCGGCGGAACTCGGTTTCGAGCCTGATTGCCTCGTTGCGCAGGTCATCACGCACCAGCGCCTTCTGCGCGGAGGTTTCAGCCGTGGAGAGCAACAACAAAAGGCCACACGTCAGTGCAGCGAACAGGCGGCTGGCCATGGCAATCTCCCCGAGGTGTCCCAACCCCTATGCCAGTTTAGCAGCGCGCGGGGTTGGCGCAAGGCAGGTTGACCTATGGTTGGCTATATTCCTGCCCTCTCGACAACCTTGCCCAAGGCTGCAAAGCTGGGTGCTCGTCAACAGGGCAAGGAACCGCCATGATCCGACCTGTCGCACTCGTCTTGTCGCTGCTGCTGCCGGGCCTTGCGCTGGCGCAGGCACCACGCCCGGCACCGGCATCTCCCGCACCGGTCGCACCTGCGCTTGACCCGGCACAGGCGGCATCGAAAGCTGCCTATGACCGGCTGGCCGAACCAGAGCGCAAGTCCATTCAGAACGACCTGATCTGGACCGGTGATTTCAATGGCGTGGCCGGTGGCGAGTTTGGCCGCCGCACCTATGACGCCGTGCTGGCCTTCGAGCGTCGCACCCAGGGCACACCTGATGGCATCCTTGCCCCCCCGGAGCGCGCCGCACTCAAGCGCGATGCCGATGCCGCCCGTGCCGTGCTGCGCTTTGCCGAGATTTCCGATCAGGCCACCGGCATCAGGATCGGCCTGCCTCAAGCCGTGCTGACCCAGCGCGTCGCGGTGGCCAACGGGGTGGTGCATCGCCGGGCTGATGGAGCTGTATCGCTCCAGCTCAGCCAGTTGCCGCCCACGCAGTCCTTCGCAGATCTGTTCGAGCAGCTCAGACAAGACACTCCGGGCCGCAAAGTGACCTATCGCCTGCAGCGACCCGACTGGTTCGTTGTTTCGGGCGAAGAGGGCGGGCGCAAGTTCTACACCCGTCTTGCCCAGGGTCCGGGCGGCGTCCGCGGCTACACCTTCCGCTATCCGATCGCGGAGGCCGCCACGCTCGACCGCATCATGATCGCCATCGCCAACACATTCGAGCCGTTTCCGGGCACGGACGTGGCGGCCAACCCGTCGCGATTGCCAGCCCCGGCGACACCCCCTGCGGTCGTCCCGCCGCCGCTGCTCCAGCCTGTCCTGCGCGCCGCCGAATTGCGCCATGCCATCTCGGGCGTGGCCCTGGGCGAGGGCCGCGTCATGACCAGCAGGATCGCGCTCGCATCATGCGCCAACCCCTCCGTCGCAGGCCGGTCACTTGATCCGAGCATCGACAGTGGCAGGGGAGATGCCGTGACGCTGATCGTGCCCGGCCTGAGCCAGCCCGCCATCGCGCTGGCCAGCACGGCGGCGACACAGCGGGTCTTCACGTTGTCGCGCGAAGACAGCGCTCAGCGCCCGGTCATGGTCGCGGCGGGCACCTGGACCGGAGATGGCGCTGCTGCCCGCGTGACCTCTGCCTTGCAGGTCGGGCCTGGCGGTGCACCGGTGATCAACGGGCAAGGGCTTCTGGTCGGCATCGTCCGCGAAGGGCCGCGCCAGCAGCGCATGGTCGCCGGGGTGGTGGCGGAGGCCAGCTATGCGGTCATTCCCGTCTTCCGCACGCCGGCATCCGCGCCCGTGGAGAACGCCGCGCCATCGCCCCGCCTGATCAACGCCGCAGCCGCCTCGCTGGTTGAAATCCGTTGCTCAGGCAGGCAGTGAGCGTCTTGCGTGAGACGCTTGCGTCCCGAGAGCCGATCCGTCATTGCGAGCGCAATGACGATTGAACTCATTCCCTCATGAAACTTACACAAGTCGCCATCATTGGCGCAGGTCCGTCCGGGCTTCTGCTCGGCCAGCTCCTGCATCTGGCCGGCATCGATGCTGTGATCATCGAGCGCAAAAGCCCCGAATATGTCCTCTCCCGAATCCGCGCCGGTGTTCTCGAACAGGGCACGGTCGATGTGCTGACGCGGGCGGGCGTCGGTGCGCGGCTTAACGACGAGGGGCTGGTGCATGATGGCTTCGCGCTCGCCTTCGATGGCAAGTCGCGGCGCATCGATATTGGTGGGTTGTTGGGTGGCCGCCACGTCACGGTCTACGGCCAGACCGAGGTGACCCGCGACCTGATGGAGGCGCGGCAGGCGGCCGGGCTACAGACCGTCTACAACGCGGACAATGTCGCGTTATACGATTTTGATGGCACAAGGCCGCGCGTTACGTGGATGCAAGACGGTGCTGCCCATGAACTCGCTTGCGATTTTATCGCGGGTTGCGACGGCTATCACGGCGTTTCCCGTGCCTCTGTCCCAGCCACGGCAATCCAGACCTTCGAAAAGGTCTACCCGTTCGGCTGGCTGGGCATACTGGCCGATGTGCCGCCCGTCAGCCATGAGCTGATCTATGCCAACCACCAGCGCGGCTTCGCGCTCTGTTCCATGCGCTCGCACACCCGCAGTCGCTACTATGTGCAATGCGCCTCAGGCGAGAAGGTTGACGCCTGGTCCGATGACCGCTTCTGGGACGAGCTTCGCCTGAGGCTCGATCCTGCCGCCGCCGAGGCGCTGGTCACTGGCCCGTCGATCGAGAAATCCGTCGCCCCGCTGCGCAGTTTCGTGGCCGAGCCGCTGCGTTTTGGGCGGCTTTTCCTGGTAGGGGACGCCGCCCACATCGTGCCGCCGACGGGGGCCAAGGGCCTCAACCTCGCGGTCGGCGATGTCCACTATCTCGCAACCGCGCTCACGGAGCACTTCAGTGAGCGCTCGGATGCCGGCATAGATGCCTATTCAGCCACCGCGCTCGCCCGCATCTGGAAGGCTGAGCGCTTCTCGTGGTGGATGACGTCGATCATGCACCGCTTTCCGGAAGGTGGCGAGTTCGGCCAGCGCATGCAGATCGCCGAACTCGACTATCTGTTCTCGTCGAAAGCCGCACAGACCTCGCTGGCGGAGAACTATGTTGGGTTGCCATATTGAGGCTGACAGCCCGCTTCCCCGGTGCATAATCAACTCCGGAGGAATCGCCATGACCACGCTCGCCGACCGCCTGCACCGCTGCCATTCCAGCGTGATCTACGACGTGATGCGCAATCGCGGCACGCCTCCGCGTGTGCTGCCGCGCCATGTCCGTGCCATCGACCCCTCCATGAAATGTGCCGGGCCGGTGATGACCGTGCGCGGGCGGCCTGACCCGACGCTGAGCCAGCATGATTCGCTCTATCAATGGGCTGGCGTGCTCTCGAAAGCCAAACCAGGCCATGTGCTGATTTGCCAGCCGCAGGATGATATCCGCGCGCTGATGGGCGGGCTTTCCGCCGAGGCGCTGAAGATCAAGGGCGCGCGTGGCTACATTGTCGATGGCGGCTGCCGCGACGCGCAGGACGTGGTCAACCAGGAATTTCCGGTGTTCTGCCGGTTCTTCTCGCCCATCGACATTGTCGGAAACTGGCGGGCGGACGCCTTCGATGAGGAGATCGTCTTCGGACAGAGCGTGGTTCGCCCGAGCGACTACGTGCTCGCTGACCGCGACGGCATCGTGCTCATACCGGGTGCCG
>JBOFFB010000669.1:0-2975 GCA_051648385.1 Allobosea sp. | reverse complement strand
CAAGAGCCGAGGGATCATTGCCCTAAGTTGGACTTGCCGACCTTTGGTTACGCGCAATGCTCCGCGGATTCACGTCGCTACGCTCCATGCCTTCAATCGCCCGCCAAAGCCTCTCGTCGGGCCGCGTCCTGACGCCTGCTTCGCCCGTCATCTTCATCTCCTCTGCATCACAAACGATGAGCAGAATAGATCAAAAATTGGCGTGCCTTTGCAAAGTGTGCGTTCCCTGAACCCTTACGACGCTGTAAGCGTCCATTTCTGACACGGTCGGTCAGATATTGGTGTTTGAAGCCTGCCAGTTCCATGGCAGCAGATCGTCGATGCGGCTCATCGGATGGCCGTTTGTCATGCGCTCAAGAACGTTCTTGAGATAGCTGTAAGGCTCTATCCCGTTGAGTTTGGCGGTGGCGAGAAGCGATGCAACGATGGCCCATCTGTCGGCGCCACCATCGGAACCTGCGAACAGATGGTTCTTGCGGCCGAGCGCGACTGGACGGATCGCCCGCTCGACCGTGTTCGTATCGAGCTCGATGCGGCCATCGTCGAGGAAGCGGCAAAGTGCCTGCCAACGGGTAAGCGCATAGCGGATGGCCTCGGCGAGCCCGCTACGAACGGGTACCTGGGCAAGTTTGCTTTCCAGCCATGGTTTCATGGTATTGACCACAGGGCGTGACCGGATGTTGCGGGCAGTCTGACGCTCATCGGCGGACTGCCCACGAACCTGCTGCTCGATGGCATAGAGTTCGCCGATGCGGCGCAAAACTTCTGCGGCAATGGGCGAGGACGTTGCCTGATGGACGTCATAGAACTTCCGCCGTGTATGGGCCCAGCAGGCCGCCAGCACGATGTTGCCGCGCGCCGTCAGCTGTTCGAACCCGGCATAGCCATCGACTTGTAGGATGCCTCGGAAGTGGCCCAGATGAGCGGCCGGCCGTTCGGCTCGGCGGTCCTGGCTGTAGAAGTAGACCGCCCCCGGCGGATCAGATCCACCCCATGGCCGGTCATCGCGCGCGTAGACCCACAGTCTTCCCGTTCGCGTGCGGCCGCGACCGGGATCAAGCACCGGGATGGGCGTGTCATCGGCAAACAGTTTGTTCGAGGCGAAGAGTTGTTCTGCCAATCGCGCCCGCAGCGGCTCGAGCCACCATGCGGCGCCACCGACCCAGTTCGCCAATGTCGAGCGATTGAGCTCGACCCCGTGGCGGGCAAAAATCTGAGACTGTCGATAGAGCGGAAGATGGTCGCAATATTTGCTGACCAGCACATGGGCGAGCAACCCCGGGCTTGCCAGTCCCTTTGCAATTGGACGCTCGGGCGCCGGCGCCTGATGGATTGTGCCGCAGGCGCGGCAACCATATTTGGGGCGGCGTATGCGCAGTACCCGCAGGCGCGCCGGAACATAGTCCAGCATCTCGCTGACGGTCTCACCAATCTCATGGATTGCACCGCCACAACAGGGGCAGACCTTGCTGTCGATGTCGAGCTTCACATCCTCGCGCTGCAGGTGATCAGGAAGGCTGAGACGACCGCCCGGTGTCCTTCCGGATATCGCCTTCCCGCCGGCAGGTTGCGTCAGCGCTGCCTCGACAACGGCGATGTCGGCATCGAGATCTTCCAGGCCCAGCTGCAGCTGATCATTGTCGAGACGCTCGGAGCGACGGCCGAACTGAAGGCGTTGCAGGGTCTTTATGAGGTTGCGCAGCCGATCGATCTCGGCTTGTGCCTCGCTGCGCTCATCATCGCGTGCCGATATCAGCTCGCTGATCATGCGATGCAGCGTATCGACGTCATCCGGCAGGGCCGCGAGATCGATGTCCATGCGCAGATTCTACACTTGCGCCAGTCCTGCACCGAGCTCCAACTCGCCGATGAGTCAATCCGTCGCAGCGATCATCCTGCCATCGCCGGACGCCATCGCTCCTCCGGCGCGCGCCAATCAACTCCGTCAATCAGCGACGACAATTGCGCCGAGGTCAATGAGAGCGTCTTGCCAGGTTCGGCGTTTGGCGGCCAAAGGAAGACACCTTGATCGAGCCGCTTGGTGAACAGGCAAAGCCCGCTGCCATCCCAGTAAACGATCTTGATGAGATTGGCCTTGTTGCGGCCGCGGAACACGAAGAGGTGACCCGAGAACGGGTCTTGGTGCAGCACTCCCTGGACATGCATGGCAAGGCCATCCATGCCCTTGCGCATATCGATATAGCCAATGGCCAAATGCACCTTCACTCCTGCGGGAAGCATCGTCATTGAGCCTGCTCCTGCGCGCCGGCGGTGGTGGAAGGTAGCGGCAGGTCGGTAACCTGCACCGTCACGAACGCAACAGGACTTGTCTCAGCCAAGTCCTGCTTCCATCGGCAGAGCACCCGTCGAGCGATGCCGTAGTTACGCGCAATCTGGGCCAGGCTAGAACTTGACTGCTGCGCCTCCTCGAGAATCCGATGTTTGTCCGCCTCGGTGAAACGGCGCCGATGTCCGTCACGGGGTGGCGGCACGATCGACCGCTCCAAGGAGGGATAAGCCCCATGACCAGGGGGGTGACTAACGGGGTGACTAAGGGAGTGATTAAGGGTGTGACTTAGCCCGCCACGCCGATACAGGATCTTGCGTGTTGGCGGCTTCGGTTCGGCCTTGAATATTGCCCGCCAATTGCCAAACGCCTTAAGCGGAATACCTTGCGACGCGCAATACTCGCGCTGGTTCAAAGCGCTACGCTTCCACGCCTCATGGTGCTCACGCCAAAAGGCTTCATGCCGACGCGCCCATTTGAGGGGTTCATCCGTCATCTCGCTCTCCTTCAACTGAAAATCAGTCAGGAGAACAAATCGCGTCTAAGCCGTTCGGCACAAGTGTGCATTCACTGGACGCTTACACGCTTACGGCCGTTTCTCCCTGTTACCGCCAAGTCGCTCCCTGTTCACCGCCGAACTTTCCCTGTTAATTTTGCAGGGACAATCATAAGAAATGCCAAACATTAC
>JBOFFB010000668.1:0-3297 GCA_051648385.1 Allobosea sp. | reverse complement strand
TCGTCCGCGACGAGATCGATCGTGGCCTCGAGGACATCAGCGATCGGCAGCATGCTAGCCGTGTTTTCGTCGACGAGGCCGGCATGGATGCCGTAGCGCTGCGCCCGCCAGATGTTCTCGGCAGTGATGGCGCGCGAAGAGGCGCTCATTCGGGCGTTGTAGTTCGGGTCGAGATCAAGGTGCCGTACAAGGCTCCGATACAACGATGCGATGCCGAGTGTGTCTTCAAGGCGGGTACAGCTGTCCGCAACACGCAGTTCGAGCGTCGGGTGCTGGCGCGACGGGCGGATCGCCCACCAGACGAAGCCCGAGTTCTCGATGGCGCGGGCGGCGACCATGATATCAAGATAGCGCCGGTAGTCGGCAGCATTCTCGAACACCTCCGGCAAGCCGGTGCGGGGTAGCTCGCGATAAGCGGCCAGGCGGTAGCCCATCAGCCCGGTGCGGTGCCCTTGCCAGAAGGGCGATGATGTCGACAGCGCCAGAAGCAACGGCAAGAACGGCAGGATGCGGCCCATGATACTGATGCGCCGGTCTTCATCCGGCACCTCGACGTGGACATGCAGACCACAAACCTGATTGCGTGAGCCGAGCATCTGCAGATCACGCATGATGCGGTCATAGCGGGCAGCCGCCGTCACGCGCTGGCGCAGCCATGTCGCGCTGGGATGGGTGCCCGATGCCATCATCAGCAAGCCATGCTCGCCTGCAATCGACGACAGGCCCTGTCTCAGATCCATCAACGAGCGGCGTGCAACGGCCATGTCAATGCAGGGAGGAATTGCAACTTCGAGCTGGCACTGCAGCATTTCACGCTGCACTTCGGCAGGATATTCCGCCCGGACAGCCGTGATGAACTTTGGCGAAATATTGCTGACTGCAGTTCTGGTCAGAGCATCCGAGAGAAAATATTCTTCTTCGATGCCGAATTGATAAATATTGGCTTTGTTCATGGGAATGACCTTGTTCAAACGGGCTTCTTTGCAACGCAAGACACCGCAACAGCGCGCCCCCTAGACTGGCGTTGAACAAGGCTCAATTACGGCTTTTCACAATTCTGCTCAAACGTATGATTTTCAACGTCTTTCCAACGAAGGCAAATCAGCCCGCCGAACCCCAGTCACCCAATGTGGACTGAACAATGGCAAGCGCAGCGACCGCAGCCGTGTCTGCCCGCAGAATGCGCGGCCCGAGCGAAAGCCGGACAATGTTCGGCCTGCTCAGCAAGAGCCTGCGCTCGCTGTCGTCAAAGCCGCCCTCCGGCCCGATCAAGACGGCAAGTGGCCCGCGCGGGCGGCCTGCAAGCGCTGCAACGGGATTGGACACCACAGCATCCTCGTCGCAGATGACCAAGAGGCGGCCCGGGTCCATTCCGGCAAGCGCGCGTTCGAGCTTCTGCTCGTCGGCAACTTCAGGTACGTTCAGGATGCCGCATTGCTCTGCAGCCTCTATCGCGTTGGCGCGCAGGCGCTCGATGTTCAGGCGCGAGACCTGCGTGCGGCGTGTCAGCACCGGCGCGAGAAGGCTCGCACCCATCTCGACAGCCTTCTGGGCCATGTAGTCGAGGCGTGCGGACTTCAGTGGCGCAAACAGGTAGTGAAGGTCACCAGCCGCTGGTTGCGGCTTGAGCTGGCGCATCGGCATCAGCGCAAACTCCTTGCGGCTGACAGGTACAATCTCGCAAAGCCACTCACCGTCACGGCCATTGAAACAGAGGACTGCCGCGCCGGCTGCGAGCCGCAGCACGTTCGCCAGGTAGTTCGACTGGCCCCGTTCAAGCGGCACCGCGTCGCCTTGAGCCAGACCAGCCGCCACGAACAGCCGGGGACCGTCAGTTTTTCCGCTCGCGGCCATCGGGCATGCTCCTTCAATTGTCGGTGGATCGATGCAGTCTGCCCGGGCAACGTCCAGGTCATGTTTCTGGCCATGCCACAATTGCAGCGAGATTTGAATGGAATGCTCGCGGGTGGATAGCTGGCAAGATCACGGCTGGCACTGACGTTTCGTCGTGCTATAGATACTCCATATTCAACGAGGATAGCCAATGGCTGCTGGCGGGCAGGATTGGCCCATTCAAAAGGTCGCAAGCATGTTGACAAGAATGTTGAAGCGTATTGCCTGCGTCGGAACACTCGGGATCGCACTCGGGCTTTCGTTCGGCGTGACTCCATCCCATGCCCAAAGCGGCGTTTGTGAACGGCTCGGAACACTGCTCAAGCAGCGTGAAGGCATCATGAAGCGGATCAACGGCATGGGTCGCAAGAACGTCAATCCCGGCACGGCATGTTCGCTTTTTGGCAGCCTTGCGTCCAATGGCAATCAAACCCTGGCGTTCGCTACCGAGAACAAGGACTGGTGCCAGATTCCCGATGCGTTCATCGACAACCTGAAGCAAGGCAACCGTCAGGCAGCTGACGTGCGCGGCAAGGCCTGCAATGCGGCCAAGCAGCAGTCTTCGCTGGTCGCCCGCGCGCGGCAGCAGCAGCAACGCCAGGCCCAGCAGCAACAGCAGGGTGCGGGCTCATTCGGTGGCGTTGATGGTTTCTCGGGCGGCGCATGGCGCGTGCCGCAAGGCGCTCTGTGAGTGACAGCCACGGCCCTGCGGCGCAGGCCGCAGCGCCCGTTCTGCCTGATGCGAGGCCGGGCAACTGGGTTGATACACGCGCTCCGAAAGCAGCGCGCCCATACCTGAAACTCGCAAGGCTTGATCGCCCGATCGGAATCTGGCTTTTGCTGTGGCCATGCTGGTGGGCAGCAGGGCTTGCTGCATTGGCCGCGAACGCGTGGCCAAATCCGTGGCACATCATACTGTTTGTCATTGGAGCAGCGGCCATGCGTGGCGCAGGTTGCACCTTCAATGACATCATCGACCGCGATCTTGACAGGCACGTCGCCCGCACGCGCGCACGTCCTTTGCCTGCGGGCGATGTCACGGTGTTGCAGGCAACGTGCTGGCTCGGCATGCTGTGCCTGACAGGGCTGATCGTGCTGTTGCAGTTCAACTGGTTCACGGTTGCCCTTGGTGCGTCCTCGCTGCTTGTGGTCGCGATCTACCCGTTCATGAAGCGCGTTACCGGCATGCCCCAAGCCGTGCTTGGCCTGGCGTTCTCCTGGGGTGCACTGGTGGGCTGGAGTGCGGTGTTCGGCTCGCTGGCACTGGCACCGGTGCTGCTCTATGGCGCTGCAGTGTTCTGGACGATCGGCTATGACACGATCTATGCGCTGCAAGATATTGAAGACGATGCCGTTGTCGGCATCCGCTCCTCAGCGCGGACATTCGGCAACCACACGCAACTC
>JBOFFB010000667.1:0-4091 GCA_051648385.1 Allobosea sp. | reverse complement strand
CCACACCCAGACATCCCCGCCTCCTGCTGAAACGCGCCCACAGCAAGGAATCAGATCAAGCATCAAGCGGCAAGAAAAAGATGTGTGAATGTTGTAGGGTCAAGCCCGACCATGACGCTTGGGGGTGGTTGTCGTGCAGGTGCCTCCTTCAACACAACTCCACACTCACAATCCCCGGCACGGCCCTGAGCGCGCCCGCAATCTGCGGGCTGACCAGCCTCTTGCCCGGCAGTTCGACCTCGATTTCCTCGTCGCCCTGATCAACGATCACCACCACTGACACGCGCGCGTCGCCGCTTTGCTTGAGCCGCTCAGCGAGGGCAGCAATCGGCTTTTCGTCGCGCACGAAAATGCGCATGTCCTGCTTCTGGCGCGCGGCGGCGGCATCGAGCGGCTCGACGCTTTCGATGCGTGGCTTGACCTCATCGCCATCGAGCGTGGCCGACACCATCAGCAGCACGACGTTGCCCGGCTCCAGCAAATCGCGATAGCGCTGCAGCCCTTCGGAGAACACCACCGCCTCGAAATGCCCGCTCTGATCGGACAACTGGACGATGCCCATCTTGTTGCCGGTCTTGGTGCGGCGCTCAGCTCGGTCAATCACCGACGCCGCCAGCCGCCCCATCGACGCGCCCGTCTGGCGCACGGTGGCGGCGAACTCGGCATAGCGCCTGACCCGCATGCGCTGCAGCACCAGTGCATAATCATCCAGCGGGTGCCCTGTCAGAAAAAACCCGACCGCGCCGTGCTCCTTCTGCAATTTTTCGGACGCGAGCCACGGCTGGTAAGGCGGGATGACCAGCGCATCGCTGGCACCAGCGCCGAACAGCTCGTCCTGCCCGCCCTCGGCGCTCTCGCGCGTGCGGTTGGCCAGCGCCACCATGCCCTCGATGGCCGCCGTCGAGCGGGCGCGGTCCATCTCGATCTCGTCAAGCGCGCCCGCCGCGATCAGCGCTTCAAGCGTGCGCTTGTTGACGCGGCGCGGGTCGATCCGGCGCGCGACATCGCCGAGATCGCGGAACGGGCCGCCCTCCTCCCGCGCGGCAATGAGCGACGCCACCGCTTCCGCGCCGACACCGCGAATGGCCGCCAGCGCATAGAAGATCTTGCCGTCTCGCACATCGAAAGCCACGCCGGAGCGATTGAGAGATGGCGGCTCCACGACAATACCCATGCGCTCCGCATCGCGCCGGAATTCCGACAGCTTGTCGGTGTTCGACATGTCGAGCGTCATCGAGGCAGCCATGTACTCGACGGGGAAGTTCGCCTTGAGATAGGCCGTCTGGTACGAAACGATGGCATAGGCCGCCGCGTGGCTCTTGTTGAAGCCGTAGTTGGCGAACTTGTCGAGCAAGTCGAAAATCTCGACCGCCAGCCCCTCGGGGATGTCACGCTCCGTCGCGCCTTGCACGAAGCGGGCGCGCTGATTGTCCATCTCCTTCTGGTCTTTCTTGCCCATGGCGCGGCGCAGTAGGTCCGCCTCGCCGAGCGAATAGCCCGACAGCGCCTGCGCCACCTGCATCACCTGCTCCTGATAGACGATGATGCCGTGGGTCTCTGACAGGTATGGCTCGAGCGCGGGGTGGATGTAGGTGGCCTTTTCCAGCCCGAGCTTCCTGCGGCAATAGGTCGGGATGTTGTCCATTGGGCCGGGGCGGTAGAGCGCGACCAGCGCGATCAGGTCCTCGATGCGGTCGGCTTTCATCTCGACCAGTGCCTTCCGCATGCCCGCGCTTTCCACCTGGAACACGCCGACCGTCTCGCCGCGCGCCAGCATCTCGTAGGTTTTGGGGTCATCGAACGGCAACTGGTCGAGCCTGATCTCGATGCCGCGCTGGGCGATCAGCCTCACCGCTGTGGTCAGCACCGTGAGCGTCTTGAGGCCAAGGAAGTCGAACTTGACCAGCCCCGCCTGCTCGACCCACTTCATGTTGTATTGCGTGACCCGCGCGCCGGTGCGCGGATCGCGGTAAAGCGGCACGAGCTGGTCCAGCGGCCGGTCGCCGATCACCACGCCCGCCGCATGGGTCGAGGCATGGCGGTGCAAGCCCTCTAGCTTCTGGCAGATTTCGAGCATGCGGCCGACGATGGGCTCATCCTTCGCCGCCATCTGCAGCTTCGGCTCGCCGGAAATCGCCTCGGCCAGCGGCGTGATCTTGCCGGGCGCCTGCGGCACCAACTTGGTCAGCTTGTCGACCTGGCCATAAGGCATTTCAAGCACGCGCCCGACATCGCGCATGACGCCGCGCGCCAGCATCGTGCCGAAGGTGATGATCTGCGCCACGCGCTCTTCGCCATAGCGCCGCTTGACGTACTCGATCACCTCTTCGCGCCGGTCCTGGCAAAAGTCGATGTCGAAATCGGGCATCGAGACGCGATCCGGGTTGAGGAAACGCTCGAACAGCAGCCCGAAACGCAGCGGATCGACATCCGTGATGGTCAGCGCATAGGCCACCAGCGAGCCGGCACCCGAGCCACGGCCCGGACCGACCGGTATGTCCTTGGCCTTGGCCCACTTGATGAAGTCGGCCACGATAAGAAAATAGCCGGGGAACTTCATGCCCTCGATCACGGACAGCTCGAAGGCGAGGCGCTTGTCGTAGTCTTGCAATGTGAAGCCGACGCAAGGGCCGTGCGCCTCGAGGCGCGCCTTCAGCCCGGCCTCCGCCTGCTCGCGCAGTTCGGTCGGCTCGTCGCGCCCGTCGGCGGTCTCAAAACGCGGCAGGATCGGCTTGCGCACCATCGGGCGCCAGGAGCAACGCATGGCGACTTCCACCGTCGCCTCAAGCGCTTCCGGCAAATCCGCGAAGCGCCGTATCATCTCGGCGCGGGTGGCGAAATATTGGCCGTCGCTGATCCGCGGGCGATCATCGTCGGACATCAGCCGCCCAGCCGCGATCGCCATCAGCGCGTCATGCGCCTCGTGGTCCTGCGGCTTGCTGAAGAACGGGATGTTGGTAGCAACGATCGGTAACTCGCTGTCATAGGCGAGGCGCAGAAGCTCAGCCTCGGTGGCAAGAACGCCGCCAGAGGCAGGACGCTGGATTTCAACATAGAGCCTGTCACCGAACGACGCGTGCAGACTGGCAAGCCGCGACGCAGCCTGTTCAAGCCGCCCGTCACGCAGGGCTGTATCGACCGGCCCATTCATGCCCCCGGTGAGGGCGATCACGCCGTTTGCATGCGCCCGGAACACTGAAAGCCTGACCACCGGCGAGGCCCCGAGCTCAGGCACCATGTAAGCTTCGCTGATCAACGCCAGCAGGTTCTCGTAACCCTCTGCGGTGGCCGCCAGAAGCACGACCTGCGGGTGCACGACATGCAGCGGTCTGCGCGGATCATGCGCAGTGTCTTCGCAATCAACGCTGAGCTGGACACCGACCAGAGGTTGGATGCCGGAGCCCGCCAACTTCTCGGAAAACTCAAGCGCACCGAACAGGTTGTTGGTGTCCGTCAACGCAAGCGCCGGCTGGCGGTCTGCGATGGCGAGTTTGCAAAGCGCCGGGACGGTCATCGCGCCTTCGAGCAGCGAATAGCTCGAATGCACATGCAGATGGACAAAGCCTGGCTCGGCAAGAGTTTTGACTGGAATCGCTGACATCGGACACCCCTGCCCCCTTATCGCGGTTCACATCGTTTACGTCGAGGCGGAGTGGCCTGCGAAGCCGATCTGTTCACATGCCTGTCCCCTTGGCAGAATCTCTCATGCGCGGAACTGTTCACACGCCCGGCGCGGACAAGATCGCGGCCCATGTCAGGATCATGGCAATGAAGGTGCCGAGCGAAGCGATTTCCGTCAGGCTGACAACGAACAGGCGGGTCATATGCGGCTCTTTGTTTTTGATATGTTCCTTTATGTATTGTGTTTGTTCTCATGTCAAATTGATATTTTGCGTGTTGCATGTCGCCCTGATGGCAGCTGGTGTCGGCCGACGGTCGTCACCCGCCAACGTTGTGCTTCACCCTGTTGAGTTGCGCAGCCGCCCGCATGGACCGCCGATCACCCATAGAACCAGTCATTGGCCTTGGCCACGAATGTCCCCGCGCTGCCGAAGCCGACGAGGTCTGCCCGACCATCACCGGTGACATCG
>JBOFFB010000666.1:0-3651 GCA_051648385.1 Allobosea sp. | reverse complement strand
TGCCGCCAAGGTTCACGGCAACCTCGTGGTGCGCCGCGCCCATGCGGGCGAGAACATGGTGGCACTCGACGGCAAGACCTACGCGTTCAACGATGATCACGTCGTGATCTATGATGACAATGGCGTCGAATCCCTCGCCGGCATCATGGGCGGCGAGGCTTCGGGCTGTTCGGAAGCGACCACCGACGTGCTCGTCGAAAGTGCTCTTTGGAACCCGCTCAACATCGCCCGCACTGGCCGCGCTCTCGGCATCAGTTCCGATGCGCGCTACAGGTTCGAGCGCGGCGTCGATCCGGCTTTCTGCCTCGACGGCCTGGAACTCGCCACCCAGATGATCATGGAGCTGTGCGGCGGCGAGCCTTCGCAGATGACCATTGCTGGCGAGCCGCCGGACACCAGCCGCTTCATCGATTTCCCGTGGAGCGAGGTCAAGCGCCTCATGGGCGTCAGCCTGCCGGTGCCGGAGATGAAGCTGGCGCTGACATCGCTTGGCTTCCACGTCTCGGGCACAGGCGAGCGCGTGCGCGTTTCGCCGCCAAGCTGGCGCGGCGATATCGAGGGCAAGGCCGATCTTGTCGAGGAAATCGTGCGCATCGCGGGTCTTGATCGCGTCGACGCCGTGCCATTCCCGCGTTTGGCCGACGAAGTGCCGAAGCCGGTGCTGACCGTGCTGCAAAAACGCACGCGCCTGGCCAAACGCACGCTTGCCGCGCGCGGACTGGTGGAAGCCGTGACGTGGTCCTTCATCGCCAAGGCCGAAGCCATGCATTTCGGCGGCGGCAAGCCTGAGCTGGCGCTGGCCAACCCGATCGCGGCGGACCTGTCGGACATGCGGCCTTCGCTCCTGCCGGGCCTGATCAAGGCTGTGCAGCGCAATGCCGACCGCAGCTTTGATGACGTGGCGCTGTTCGAGGTCGGCCAGGTGTTTCTGGGCGATGGCGAGGATGATCAGCGCATGTCCGCCGCTGCCATCCGCCGCGGCACCGCGCGTGCCAGCGGCACAGGCCGCCATTGGGATGGAGCCGCGCAGGAGATCAGCGCACTCGATGCCAAGGAAGACGCGCTGGCGCTGCTGGCTGCGCTCGGCGTCGCCACCGGCGGCCTGCAGATCGTGCCCGGCGGGCCGGACTGGATGCATCCAGGCCGGTCGGCCACATTGCAATTTGGGCCCAAGGGCATCATCGGCGCGTTCGGCGAGGTGCACCCCAAGACACTGAAGCTGCTTGATGTGAAAGGTCCGCTGGTTGCATTTGAACTTCATCTTGATGGCCTGCCGCTGCCCAAGGCCAAGCCGACGAAGATGAAACCGAAACTCAAGCTCTCGGATTTCCAGCCCGTCACGCGCGATTTCGCCTTCGTGGTCGATGCGAAAACCGCCGCCGGCGACATGGTCAAGACCGCTGCCGGTGCCGACCGCGTGCTGATTTCGGATGTGTCTGTGTTCGATGTCTACGAAGGCGACAAGGTCGAGGCCGGCAAGAAATCCGTGGCGCTGGCCATTACCTTGCAGCCGACCGAGAAGACGCTGACCGAGGCGGAAATCGAGGCTGTCGGCGGCAAGATCGTGGCCGAGATGGCGAAGAGGCATGGGGCGGCATTGCGGGGATAGCGTGGGGCCCTTGATTACGTCTCCAACGGCTCCGTACCGGCAATCTCGATCCCGAAGCCCGATAGCCCCACAAAGGCTCGGGCCGATGACGACAGGTTGATGATCGAGGTGACGCCGAGATCCTTGAGGATTTGCGCACCCAAGCCCACCTCGCGCCACGCCTCGGTGCGCTTGTGCTCGCTTTCCAGCGCGCCGTCGCTCGTGCGGTTGGCTGGCACGCCGGCGGTGCCATCACGCAGATAGATCAGCACGCCGCGCCCATCCCTGGCGAAGCGCTTCAGCGCCGCGTTGATCGACTTGCCTCCGCCAAAGATGTCGCCCACCACATCGGCCCGGTGCAGGCGGGCGGGCACATCGCGGCCCTCGCCAAGCTTGCCCATGACGAAGGCGAAGTGCTGCACGCTGTCGAACGGCGTGACGTAGGCGTGGCCGGTCATCTCGCCGAACTCGGTCTTGACGGCAAAGGTCGCCACCCGCTCGACCAGCTTTTCGCGCGCCTGCCGCCAGGCGATCAGGTCAGCCACGGTGATCTGCTTGAGGCCGTGCTTGGCGGAAAACGTATTGATCTGCGGCCCCTTCATCACCGAACCGTCATCATTGACGAGTTCGCAGATGACACCGACAGGCGGCAAGCCTGCAAGCTTGCACAGGTCGACGGCGGCTTCCGTGTGGCCGGAGCGCATCAAGACCCCGCCATCCCGCGCGATCAGCGGGAAGATGTGGCCGGGGCGCGAGAAATCCGCCGCGCCTGCATTCGGGTTGGCAAGGCCGCGCACGGTCGCGGTCCGGTCATCAGCCGAAATGCCGGTGGTCGTGCCGTGCTTGTAGTCGATGGTGACGGTGAAAGCGGTGGTGTGGGCGCTGTCATTGGATGACACCATCGGGTCGAGGCGCAGGCGCTTGGCTTCCTCCAACGGCAGCGGCGTGCAGACGATGCCGCAACAATTGCGGATGATGAAGGCCATCTTTTCCGGCGTGCACAAGGACGCTGCGACGATCAGGTCGCCCTCGTTTTCGCGGTCGTCATCATCGGTGACGACAACGATTTCGCCGCGTGCGAACGCTTCGATGGCCTCGGAAACAGCATGGGGCATGGTTGCCTCCTTCGGAAATGAGAAGTGCAGGAAGTCATTCGGGCTGACAGCGCCGCCCGTCGCCTTGGCGATGCGCTCGGCGGCATCACGCGAGAGCCAGGCCGTGTCGTCATTGCACAGCGCGGTGATGCTGGCCGGTGACAGCTTGGCCCGTTTGGCGAACGCCGCGCGCGAGATGCCCTCGCGGGCGAGCCATGTTTCGAGTTTCATTTCGAGAGAGTAGCAGGCGGTTAATTTTGCTGCAATGAATTGTGCGGAACTATTCAGTGATACCGAATAATTATCATAGAAGGCCGGGCCAGATGGGCCGACCAAGGCACATTTGCGCCGTAAAAGCCCCCTCTCCCCTTGCGGGAGAGGATAGAGGAGAGGGGTTGCACCGGAATGTCAAAAAAGGGCTTCGCGTCCTTGCGTCCAGCTACGGCGCGACCCCTCTCCCTAGCCCTCTCCCGCAAGGGGAGAGGGGACACGCGCGCTGATGCCCCAAAATCTATGCCCCAAACGGCCAGGCGCTCGTGGTCCCCACCTGTCCCCGATGGCGCAGGTAGTGGTCGGCCAGCACGATCGCCATCATGGCCTCGCCCACGGGCACGGCGCGGATGCCGACGCACGGGTCGTGGCGGCCTTTGGTGCGCAGGTCGGTCTCGGCCCCGTAGCGTGTTACCGAGGCGCGCTCGCTGAGGATCGAGGAGGTTGGCTTTACGGCGAAACGGCAGATCATCGGCTGGCCAGTGGAAATGCCGCCGAGGATGCCGCCCGCGTGATTGCTGAGGAACGTCGGCGCGCCGTCATTTCCGCTGCGCATTTCATCGGCGTTCTGTTCGCCCGAGAGTGTCGCCGCCTCGAAGCCATCGCCGATCTCGACGCCCTTGACGGCGTTGATGCTCATCATGGCACTGGCCAAGTCAGCATCGAGCTTGCCATAGATCGGCGCGCCCAGCCCCGGCG
>JBOFFB010000665.1:0-6072 GCA_051648385.1 Allobosea sp. | reverse complement strand
ATCACCCGAACCGGCGGCCACCGCCGCCCGAACGTGGCGGGCGGGCACCTTGCGGACGTGGTGGGCGGGCAGCACCATCGCCGCCCTTGTTGTCGAGAAAGCGCGGCAGGAAATCGGCGCGGTCGCCGCGCGGGGCGCGGGGCTCATCACGGAAACCTGACGCATCACCTGGACGAACCGGCTGGGCAGCAGCTGGACGATCAACTTTAGGACGATCATCGCGACGTGGAGCATCGCTGCGTGGCCGGTCATCGCGACGCGGGCCACGATCACCACGCGGACGCTCATCGCGGCGCGGTTCGGCCGCAGCAGCAGGCTGGTTGCTCCACGGTGCGTCGTAGCTGGTGACCTGCTCTGCCGGATCACGGCTGCGCTCATCGCGGCGCGGCGCATCCGATCTTGGGCGGTCATCACGGAGCCGATCATCGCGGCGCGGCTCGCGCAGCGGACGGGCTGGACGATCACCTGCAGGACGATCACTTGCCGGACGATCACTTGCCGGACGATCACCAGCGGGACGATCAGCGCGCGGTGGAGGCGCGCCACGTTCCTCGCCACGGCGACCGATGCCGCGCGCTTCCTCGCGGCGACCGCCGCTGCGGCCACGGCGAGCACCACGCTCTTCGCGCTCTTCGGAAATGCGTTGGCCGCCGGCGGCAGCCTTGGCCAGATCAAGTCCTTCGATCACCATCACCGGGATGGCGCGGCGAATGAGCTTTTCGACGGCCTTCAATTTGTCGCGCTCGTCAGGCGAGCACAGCGTGATCGAGATGCCGACCTTGCCGGCGCGGGCCGTGCGGCCGATGCGGTGCACGTAGGCTTCGGGCTCGTCCGGTAACTCGGCGTTGATGACGTGGCTGACATCGGCGACGTCGATACCGCGCGCGGCGATATCGGTGGCGACGAGGATCTTCGACTCGCCCGACTTGAACTGGGCGAGTGCCTTCTGGCGCGCGCCCTGGCTCTTGTTGCCGTGGATGACCACTGCATCAAGACCGTATTGCTCAAGGTAATCAGACAAGCGGTTCGCGCCATGCTTGGTGCGAGCAAAGACCATGGCGCGGGTCACGTCACGGGCGGAGAGCAGCTTGAGAAGCGCGTCTTTCTTGGCCTGCATCGGCAGGTGCACGAGGTGCTGGGCGATGCGTTCCATGGGCACGGCTTCCGGGCGGACCTCGACGGTGATCGGGTCTTTCAGGAGCTTGTTGGCGATGTCGCCGATGGTTTCCGGCATGGTGGCCGAGAACAACATCGACTGGCGCTTGGTCGGCAAGAGCGCGAGGATGCGCTTGATGTCGCGGATGAAACCCATGTCGAGCATGCGGTCAGCTTCATCGAGCACAAAATATTGCACGGACGAGAGCTTGCACTGCTTCTGCTGGATCAGGTCAACGAGGCGGCCTGGCGTGGCGATCAGGATATCGAGACCACGGCGCAGGGCCTCGATCTGCGGGTTGATGCTGACACCGCCGAAGACGCAGGTATGGGCGAAATGCTGGCCCTTGGCGAGGATCGCCACGGATTCGTGGATCTGGATGGCCAGTTCACGGGTCGGTGCCAGGATCAGCGCGCGGGTGGTGTGCGGCTCCGGCTTTGAGCCAGCAGAGCGCAGGCCCTGCAGGATCGGCAGCACGAAGGCTGCGGTCTTGCCGGTGCCGGTCTGGGCGAGACCCAGCATGTCGCGGCCCTGGATAAGGTGCGGGATAGCCTGTGCCTGAATGGGCGTGGGTGTGTGAAAACCGGCGAACTCGAGCGCACGGTTGAGCGGAGCGGCCAAGCCGAAATCCGCGAAGGTAGCTGTCATGTGAGGTAGTGCTTTCGTGTAGGCCAGTGCAGATCACGCAGTGTTGATCGTACTACCGGCGGGGGGCGGATCAGACGGTCACGCCCCGGGGAACTCGCATCTTGAGCGTCTTCACGTGTGAAGCGCCGGGCGTCTGAGTGCGAGCCAAGGCCACGCGACAACCGCGCGGCGTGACGCTCGTATGGTTGTTTTTGTGCACTGCGTCAAGAAATCGTTTTTGGGATGGCGATATCTGGCGTCATTCCGGGGCCGACTATATCAAGGGTCATTCAGTGTCATCACCGGCCTTGTGCCGGTGATCCCGGTTCGAAAGCGCACCGCCTTCCGGGTCGAGATGGCCGCCACAAGGGCGGCCATGACACTGTGTGCAGTCAAACAGACGTTGTCAGGTTGATCAGCCAGGCGGGCATGATGTCGGTGATGCCGCGCTCGATCAGCTTGTCATATCCGGTCAAGGTCGCCACGCCGAGGGCGATGAAGACAGCACCTGCGATCGGCTTGGCAGCGTTGGCGAGGTTCATCAGGCGCGCGCGGTTGGCGGTCACGGCGGCGCGTGAGCCATAAGCGATGAGGGCGAGAATGGTGCCGGCACCAAGCCCGAAGAAAACCATACGGATCGCGGCATCCTGCAATCCGCCCGCCTGCGCGGCGAGGCCGATGGCAGCCCCGAGTGCCGGGCCGGAACAGGGCGACCAGACCACACCAAGCAGGAGCCCGATGCCGAACTGGCCGAAGACCGAGCCGGTATTCGCGCCCATGGACAGGTTGTTGGCGCGATCAGCCAGCGGCTGCATCAGGCTCGCCATGCCATCTTGCAGGCGCTTGAAAATGAACAGGCAGCCCGCAAGGATGAACATCACGGCGGCGACCATGCGCAGCACGGAAGGATCAAGCCCAAGGAACGCGCCGGTGGCCGCAACGGCAAGCGCAATTGTCGTGAAGCCGATCGACAGGCCTGCGGCCAAGGCCAATGGGCCGAACCGACCGCCGTTGAATGCGGTCGCCATGACGATGGGCAGCACCGGCAGCACGCACGGATTGAGCGTGGTGAGCATGCCGGCGGCATAGGAGGAGAGGATGGCGAGCATGACAACTCAAATGCTGGTTAAGGTACCCTACCCCACCCTGCCCTCCCCATGTCATGGGGAGGGAACGGCTGGCATCTGTGAACAAGGATCGTTGTATTGGTCCGGCATCTGTTTTCAAAACCGGGCCTTCCCTCCCCATGTCATGGAAGGGAAGGGTGGGGAGCGTCAGTCTCAACGTACTTGTGCGACAAGTCCGCCGATAGCTGCAATATCCGTCGCGCCGACCGAGCGGGCCACTTCCTTGCCGCCCTTGTAAACGATCAAGGTGGACTGCCCACCGATCTTGTTGGCCTGCTTGAACGCGGTTTCCTTGTCGAAATCAACGGTGATGGCCATGACCTTGGCGTTGGCCGGATCATTCAGCATCGGGCCGAGCACGGTGAGCTGGCGCTTGCAGGTCGGGCACCAGTCGGCATGCACATGGACGAGAACAGGCTGACCGGAAGCGACGAGCTTGTCGAAGTCGGCCTTCTTGTAGGGCTGGAAGGAACCGGCAAAAGCTGGGGCGACCATCATCAGGGCGGCGATTGGGGCAGCGAACAGAAACTTCATGTCATCCTCCGGAAGGTTTGCATCTTGTCGAAACCAAACGGCCAGCGCGCTGGTCCGTTATCTGGCAGTTCGCAGCCAATACACAGAGCGTTACAGGCTTCACGGGCTCGTGATCAACCCGCCATTCATTCCAGATGAGAAACACTGCACTGACATTCTCGCCACTTTTGACCATAGTCGTTCTGCGCCATATTCAAGGAACGTGGCAGCTGATGCCACGCTGAGATTGCTGTCAACAAGGAGCCTGTCCATGTCCGCCACCAGTTTGCCGAAGGGTGTCACCATCACCGGCGCGATGAACCCGCGATTTGACGAAATCCTCAGCCATGATGCACTGGCCTTCGTGGCGGACCTGCACCGCCGCTTCGATGCCACCCGCAAGCGTCTGCTTGCCCTGCGTGCCGAGCGCCAGAAGCGCTTCGATGGTGGCGAGACGCCTGATTTTCTCGGCGAGACAAAGCATGTGCGCGACGGCGACTGGAAAGTCGCACCTATCCCCGCAGACTTGCAGGACCGCCGCGTCGAGATCACCGGACCGACTGACCGCAAGATGGTTGTCAATGCGCTGAACTGCGGCGCCAAGGTCTTCATGACCGATTTCGAGGATGCCAATTCGCCGACCTGGACCAATTGCGTCGAAGGCCAGATCAACCTCAAGGATCGCTGGGACGGCAAGCTTGATTTCACCGACGCCACCTCCGGCAAGGCCTACAAGCTTGGGCCCACTCCTGCCGTGCTGATGGTAAGGCCGCGTGGCTGGCACCTGATGGAAGCGCATGTCCAGGTTGATGGCGAGGAGCTCTCGGGCTCTCTGTTCGATTTCGGCATGTACCTGTTCCACAACGCCAAAAAGGCGCTCGCCGCCGGTTCCGGCCCCTACTACTATCTTCCGAAGATGGAGAGCCATCTCGAAGCGCGCCTCTGGAACGACGTGATGGTGCAGGCGCAGGGTGCGCTTGGCCTGAAGGTCGGCACCATCAAGGCGACGGTACTGATCGAAACACTGCCCGCCGCGTTCGAAATGGACGAAATCCTGTTCGAACTGAAGGACCACATCGCCGGCCTCAACTGCGGGCGCTGGGACTACATCTTCTCGTACATCAAGAAGTTGGCCAAAAACGCCAACTACGTGTTGCCGGACCGCAGCCAGGTGGTGATGAGCAAGGCCTTCCTTCAGGCCTATTCGCTACTGCTGATCAAGACCTGCCACAAGCGCGGCGCCTTCGCGATGGGCGGCATGGCGGCGCAGATCCCGATCAAGAACAACCCCGACGCCAACGCAGCGGCCTTTGCCAAGGTCAAGGCCGACAAGGAGCGCGAAGCGGGCAACGGCCATGACGGCACCTGGGTGGCGCACCCGGACCTCGTGCCGGTGGCGATGGAAGTGTTCAACCGCCTGATGCCGACGGCCAACCAGCTTTCCAAGCTGCGCGAGGATGTCAGCATCTCCCGTGCCGACCTGCTGGAGCCGCATGTGGGCACCCGCTCGGAAGCGGGTTTCCGCGAGAACATCCGCGTCGGTGTCCAGTACATGGAAGCCTGGTTGCGCGGGCGTGGTGCCGTGCCGATCTACAACATGATGGAAGATGCCGCGACGGCGGAAATCTCCCGCGCCCAGATCTGGCAGTTCATCAAGTACGGCGTGTCTCTCGAAGATGGCACCAAGGTGACGCCGGGTTGGTTCGAGACCGTGTATGCTCAGGAGATGGACAAGGTGAAGGGCGAGGTTGGCGAAGCTGCGTTTGCAGGCGGGCGCTTCCCCGAGGCGACCAAGCTGTTCAAGGACATGTCGCTGGCTCCCGAATTTGCCGACTTCCTGACCTTGCCAGCCTACCAGATGATCAAGGGCTGAGGCTCCGGACTAGATCAAGCTGCGTTCAAACGGAATCGATTGAACGCAGATAACTTGATCGATTATAATAGCTTAGAGCATGCTTTGAGCGAAAAACCGTTGCCACTTTTTCGCAGCATGCTCTCGTGTCATGGCCGCCCTTGTGGCGGTCATCTCGATCTGGAGGCGCTGTACTCATCGAAAAGCCATCACCGGCACATGGCCGGTAATGGCACTGCAGGTAACCTCATTCCCGCAACCCCATTCACCTTCGCGCAACCACGTACCGGAAAACATGGCCGAAGTTTGCAAAACTGAAACCATGTTGCCCGCAGGCTGGTGCTTCGTTGGTGACAATTCGGGTGATGGCTGGTGTCGAGTACAGTGCTTCTTGTCGGTCTGTGCATGGTGCTGGCGGTTGCGGCCAGCATCGCCACACTTGCCGCCTGGACGCTGACGAAGGATCACCAGCGGCTTGAAGCCCATGCCCGTGAACTCAACCATGCCACCGAGAAGCTGAACGACCAGCTCTTTGCCGTGGCTGAGAGCGAGGAGCGGCACCGCAGTCTGATCGAGGCGCAAGGCGACCTGATCGTGCGGCGGACCCGTGATGGCAGCATCGTCTACGCAAACATCGCCTATGGCGTGCTGCTGGGCGCTTCGCCGGACGCCCTGATGGGATCGATTCAGCGACCAGAGCCGATCACCACGCACAATCTGGAAATTCGCGCCGATGGCACAAGGCTGTTCGATGAACGGCTTGTGATCCCAGTCGATGAAACATCCGGCCATGCTGG
>JBOFFB010000664.1:0-1618 GCA_051648385.1 Allobosea sp. | reverse complement strand
CAATGCGATGGTGGTCGCGAAGCTGGTGGCCGCTGCCGCTGCCGCGCCAACGGTCTGGCCGTACACCGGAGTGAGTTTGGCAAGCTGCCGAAGTCCAAGGCTGGCTGCGATGCGGGTTGCTGTGCCTGCACCAAGGCAGGCGCTGAATTCGCCCAGCACTTGCCGGTCCCACGCGACATCGTGGATCAGCGCAAGGCTGTGCAGCATCTTGGCCTGAATCGCTGGCACGGCGACGGCGCCCGCAAGCGGCACAATGTCGGCAGCTGCAGCCGCCGCAGCATAACCCATGATGTGCGGCTCGGATTGTCGTTCGCGTGCTGCTGCCGGTCCTGCGAGCGCAGCGGCAAAACCTGCTGGCGCCGCCGCTTCAAGGGCAGTTACAAGCGTATCTCGGCCATAGTCGTCAGGCGTGAAGCCATCACCCGCCAAGGTGAAATCGATGGCGACGAACGAGATCGGCCCATCACCCGGCAGGTCAGCAAACAAGGCGCGCTGATGCTTCAGGCTGCGCACGAGGTCGGTCGGCACATCCGCCGCGTCCAGCAATTCCAGATCATCGAACGGATAGGGCAGAACGTGACCACGGCCCGGCTTGTAAGCCTCGTGAAGACAGGTTTGCGCTACCACAACCGGCCAGCTCGGCTGACGTTTGCGCGCCGCGCTGACGGCTTGCAGCACGATGCTTTGATCAGGGTCCAGCGCGCGCATCACCGCGACGATCAAGTGCGCCTGCCCCTCACCGAATGCGATGTCCTCGGCAGCGTCATAGGCCGCTTCGCCAAGGCCACGCGTGTCGAGAAAGCGGATCACGGGCGCATCTGCGGGAAAATCGAAAACCATCGCCGTGCGCGTGCAGGCCTTGAAGCCGGTGCCAATCTCGGCCGCACTGGCACCTGTGAGCGCGCGCACGATCGAACTCTTGCCCGATTGCACCTTGCCGATCAGCCAGACAACGGGTGCGCTCGCAGCAGCCTTTTCAGCGATGGCGGCGTCAAGCTTGGCATCGGGCTTTGGTGCCATGACGGCCTGCCAGACCTGTGGCAGGAGTTTCGCCGACGTCTCTGACACAGTTTTGCCGATGCCGCCGCCAAGGTAGCTGCGCGTCCTGCTCATCCAGCCCTTGAGGTCGTCTGCGTTCACGCTGCCTGCCCGTGTATCGACCTCGTATATGTGTGCTGACGTGTCGGGGACCAAGGCCGTGCGGTAAAACTGTGCCTCAGTCCCCGAGCCATGCTTTCAGCAGCGTATTGGCAATGGCAATGTGCACGGGTGCGGCAAGGCCCTCAGGGTGCTCACCTTTCAGCATCAAACGTGCTTCATCGCGGCTGAACCAGCGCCCGGCCTCAAGTTCGGTTGTGTCCAGCACGATCTCGTCGTTCAGCGCCTCCGCAAGGCAGCCGATCATCAGCGATGAGGGAAACGGCCAGGGCTGGGTTGCGAGATAGGTCACCTTGCCGACCACGAGCCCGGTTTCTTCGAGTGTCTCGCGGCGCACCGCATCCTCGATGGTCTCGCCCGGTTCAACAAAGCCCGCAATGGCCGAATGCATGCCGGGCGGAAAGCGCGACTGGCGGGCGAGCAGACATCTGTCACCAAGAACTGGGTCATGTCGTGTGAC
>JBOFFB010000663.1:0-1648 GCA_051648385.1 Allobosea sp. | reverse complement strand
CGGCCGTCGGGGTGCAGCCTGAACAGACCGCCATCGTCCTGTCCGAGATGGGCGACCAGGAAGGATCCTCCCGGCTCCAGGGCGATGCCGTTGGGACGCAGCGGCGCCCTGCGATCCCGCGCCAGCAGGCGCGTGACCTCGCCATCCGGCGCGATCAGCGAGACGCCGCCGCTGCCCGTCCAATCGGCCGCAAAGAGCAGGCCGGAGCGATGGGTGACGATGCATTCCGGACGGCTGAGCCCGCGACCCACAAACGCCAGCTCGTTCAGCGCGATGCCGCCTGCGCGTTTCTGGGTCGCGGGTTCTGCCATGCCGAGGATCCGATTCTGACTGATGCGTTGACTAGCGAGTTCGTTAATGTATGCATAGATTCAAGAAGCAGCCAAGGCAACCGGGTCTAAGTCAAGGGTGATCTGCCAGCCGCCAACAAGAGCGGACGGCCAAGGAAGCGTGACCAGCCGGTCGATCAAGTGCCGGCGACAAGGGAGGACAAGCAATGATGTCGAAGCGTCAATTCGCAGCAATCCTGGGTGCGGGCCTTTTGTCGGCGCTCTGCGCCAGCACAGCGCTTGCGCAAACGACCCTGCGCTTCAGCCACACCGACACGCCCGTCGGCTCACGTCAGAAAGCGGCTGAGCTTTTCGCCCAGAAAGTCGAGGAGTTTTCCAAGGGTAAGCTGAAGGTGCAGGTCTTTCACTCTGGCCAGCTTGCAAATGATCCGAAAGCAGTGGAGCAGCTGCAGCTCGGTGGCATCGACTTCACCGTGACGGCGACAGGCACCTACGCCACGCAGAACAAGGCCCTGAACCTCGCCGGGCTGCCGTTTCTGGTCGATACCTACGAGCAGGGCTGGAAGCTCTATGACGAGTCGCCCTATCTCAAGGCGCAGTTCGACGAACTGCCGAAAAAGGGCATCCGCATCCTCTCGACGTGGGAAGCGGGGTTCCGCTCCTTCACCACCAAGGAACCGCTCACGAGCCCGGCCGATGCCAAGGGCAAGAAGATGCGGGTGTTCCCGAATGACATGATCCGCTGGATCATGGAGTCGATCGGCTTTTCGCCGATCGTGTTGCCGGTGACCGAGGTCTATCTCGCCATCCAGCAGGGCACGGTCATCGGTCAGGAGAATCCGACCGATACGATCTACTCCCTGCGTTTCTACGAGGTCGCGCCCAACATCACGCTGACGCGACACGTCTACTCGCCACTGCCGCTCGCCATCGCGGAAGCGACCTGGCAGCGCCTGTCAGCCGAGGATCGGGACGCCGTGTCGAAGGCCGCTAAGGAGTCCTCGGCTCTGTCTCGCCAGCTCGTGCGGGGTGACGAGGAACGGCAATTGGCAGAGATGACGGCCAAGGGCGCCAAAGTCGCTAAACCCGCGATCGGGCCGTTCCGCGATGCTGTCCAGCCGGTTTACCAGAGGGCGAAGGATGCGTTCGGCGCCAAGGATGTCGATGCGATGCTCGCTTCGGCGGACGCCATTCGCAAAGCCCTTCCGTCCAACTGACACGTGCGCGAAACGGTGACAGCGTTTTTCCACCGCCCACATCGTCCTGAACCCGCTACCCTGCGGGTTCTGGGCGATGCCATCGACATCGCTCTGGTCGGGCTTTCGCTCGTGATCGTCGTGGTGATGTTCACCAACGTG